>JBNLDB010000208.1:0-2962 GCA_050304115.1 Sulfurovum sp.
GTATCATTTGGATAATATGCGATCTGTGCATAACTTTCCATACGATCAAACTCATTTTTATCCAAAAACGTAAAAGGTGGATATGATTTTAAGTTTTCCAATAGTGTTATCATTAACTTTCCTATGCCCTATGCCCAAGGCCGAAGCCTTGGAAAACCTTATCTAGTGGGCTACTGCTCCATCAGATCCGATACCTGTTTGACATCTAATATCTTGAGCATCAAATTCATCGATACATCTTTGTGCATCTTCAGATTTATCTGTGATCGAGAAGAACCAGATCGCTATAAATGCTATTGGCACTGAGAACACAGCTGGGAATTTATATGGTACGATCGCTGTTTCATTACCCAGGATCTGTGTCCAAACCACTGGACCGAGGATAACAAGTACAAGTGCAGAGATCAATCCAACATACCCACCAAGCACTGCACCTCTTGTCGTAAGCTTCTTCCAGAAGATCGACATAAAGAGGACAGGGAAGTTAGCGGATGCTGCAATGGTAAATGCCAGTGCCACAACAAATGCGATATTTTGCTTTTCAAAGGCAATTCCAAAGAAGATAGCAGCAATACCGATGGCAATCGTCGCCATTTTAGAAACGTTCATCTCTTTTTTCTCATCAACTTTACCTTTAGCAAATGCATTGGCATAGAGGTCATGAGAGATCGCTGACGCACCAGCAAGTGTAAGACCAGAAACAACTGCCAGGATCGTAGCAAATGCAACAGCTGAGATAAACCCAAGGAAGTAGTCTCCACCTACTGCGTGCGCCAGCCATACAGCAGCCATGTTATTCATACCCTTCAGTGTCACACCGTCTGCTGCCAAGTAAGAACCAGCCGGATCTCCAAGTACAAGAACGATCGCACCGAATCCCATGATGAAGGTCAGTACATAGAAGTAACCGATAAGTCCAGTGGCAACAAATACAGACTTTCTAGCCTCTTTTGCATCTGCAACTGTAAAGAATCTCATAAGGATATGAGGAAGACCTGCTGTACCGAACATCAAAGCGATACCCAATGAAATAGCTGAAATAGGATCAGAAACAAGACCACCAGGGCTCATGATCTCCACACCTTTTGAGTGTATCTGCGTTGCTTGTGTAAAGAGTGCATCAAAACTGAACCCGAACTTCGCCATCACCATGATCGACATGAATGTCGTACCTGCAAGCAGTAAGACCGCTTTAATGATCTGTACCCATGTCGTAGCAAGCATACCACCAAATGCAACGTAAAGGATCATAAGGATACCAACAAGTACTACGGCGAACTCATAATCCAATCCAAATAAGATCTCGATCAATTTACCTGCCCCTACCATTTGAGCAATAAGATAAAGAATAACCACCGAGATCGAACCAAGTGCAGCCAAAATTCTTACAGGCTTTTGCTTCAATCTATAGGCAGTCACATCTGCAAAGGTATATTTACCCAAGTTTCTAAGCTGCTCAGAGATCATAAAAAGAATGATCGGCCAACCTACCAGGAAACCGATAGAGAAGATGAGACCATCATACCCTTTAAGATACACCATACCTGTAATACCCAAGAATGATGCCGCTGACATATAGTCACCTGCGATCGCTGTACCGTTCTGCGTACCTGTGATACCACCACCCGCTGTATAGAAATCACTGGCAGATTTTGTTCTTTTTGAAGCCCAGTACGTAATACCCAGTGTTGCAGCAACAAAAATAAAGAACATCACAATCGCAGGTACATTCAACTCTTCAGCTTTTGTACCTGCACCCAAATCAGCTCCCGCTGCAAATGCAACTGTTAATGAAGCCATCATAAATAGAGATAAAATCCTACCTAACATTAATTCATCTCCTTTTCAATGTCATTTTTCAAATCGTTTAAAAGACCATCAAATTCGCTGTTGGCTCTTCTTACATAAATTCCCGTCATTGCAAATGCAAAAACGATAATAGCAATACCAACAGGTATACCCCAGGTAGCCATACCGTCAGGACTGATCTTGGTTCCCAATGTTTCCGGGCTGAATGCAATAAATAAAATATATGCATAATAGACCACCAACATTATAATGGTGAGTGTCCAGGCAAACTTGCTTCTTGTACTTACAAGTTTTTGGTACTTAGGATTGTTTTTAATCTGTTGTACTTGTTCTTGCGTCATTTTTTCTCCTTTGTATTATGATATGTTATATGTATTAACATATCATAATGTTTAATTTTTATTAAAAGTTATAGTTTACGATCAATCTATACTCATCCCAGTCTAAACCATTTTTGAAATCTCTTGGGTAGTTCGCTCTTGCTCTTAAGTTGAGCCCCTCAACTGAAGCAACATTGTATTGAATATCCCAACCGGATTCAGATGCAGTCCATGCTGTACCGTAATCGTAGCTATTCGTTGCACCGACATCAAATTCTGTATAAAATACAGAAGCTTTTACATCTTCACCAAGCAGTGTATTCAGATTATAAGTTCCGGCTACCTTCCAGCTATCCGTATCAGAGAAGAACTGGTGTCTTGTCACCATACCTTGTGTAAATGCCGGCATACCGCCCCATGGCGTAATAATTCCACCCGATGTTGTACCATCACTTTCACCTGTTTGAGAATACGCTACATAAGCACTTAATGCACCAGAAGCTGCACCTAGTTTCACACCCCAGTAATCACTCTCTACTTTACCTGCCAATGAAGATCCTACATCACTTTGACCAATGTATTGTGCTGAAGCATTCATCTTTACATTCTCATTTAAAAGACAGGTCCATCCATAATCTGCTTGAAGGTAGACTGCATTGAGGATATCATGTGCATAGTAGTCCCATGCCTGAAGCGTCAGGCCATCAAAGCCTTTATAAGTAGCTGCTATTGCAGTGACACCATCGGTTTTATTATCCGTACTGCCATCGTTATTAAAATCATTATAACCCAATGCAACAGTTCCCATGTTCACAAAATCACCACTCTGTGCC
>JBNLDB010000209.1:0-2955 GCA_050304115.1 Sulfurovum sp.
GAAACATGTTGTATCTCTTTATCTTTTATGAGCATTATTTATCCTTAGTATGTTCTCACATATTTTTGCAAGTTCCAGGTCTTCCTACACTGTACTCGCAATCTCATTATTTTTAAACTTACAAGAAGACTGAGGGGAAATCCCTCTTTTACGCTTCGTTCTGTTGTTCCATTTTTCTTGCAATATAATCTGCTGTGGGTGCATCTACCGACTTGACATGCATCACGATCCACTCGGGTGTTTTGGCTACAAAGTTGATGATTTTTTTGATATCTCCAAACTCTTTCCACTGCTTTGTTGCATACTGTAGATCCATTAAAAACATATCATGGGCCAATTTATGCATCTCATATGAGGGGAAGTTATACTCTTGCATCAAACGCTCTTCATTGGCGAAGTGCGCTTTTACATGTTCGATATATTCATCCAGTTTGTTTTCCAGCTCCTTTTTCTCTATCGTGCCTCTTTCATACCCTATAGCAAGCTTATCAATCTCATTGATGATTTTAATTTCATCTTCATGTGTCTTCTGCATCTGATCGACACTCATATACTCGACCTGTTCAGCATAAATGATTCCCATACTAGGCTCCTTTTTTTGTTCATTGTAATATAGAAGTGTTAAAAATGTCTTGATATAAATCAATATTCCTTGTGATATAATTCACCCATCTATCACTCATACCAAACATCAAAGATTGGAATGCTTCAATGTAAGAGTGAGAACTCTAAGGTGTACTATGGAACAACAGAATATTATCACTATACTCAAACAGATCAGTCTGTTTTCCTCATTAAGTGAAAAAGAACTTAGTGAACTCGCAACAGTGGCACACATATCTCATTATGATAAAGATTCGATCGTTTTTACACAGGGAGAGATGAGTAAAGATTTAATGATATTGATCGATGGAGTCGTGAGTGTCTATAAACATGACAGTAAGGGGAATGAGGTGGTCATTGGCTACTTTAACCGGTATGCATTGCTTGCTGAAGCAGCTGTTTTAAGAAAAACCCCCTTACCATCAACAGCAAGGTTTCAGACAGATGGGTCTGTTCTTAAAATCTCACTGGACGGTTTTGAAAGTTTTCTTCTCAGTCACTCCAGACTCTCTTATGCAATCATCCAATCACTGCTTGAAAAGATCGATCTGCTTCAACAAAATATTCATTTTAACCTTGCGGCAACGTCAAAAGAAAAGGTATTGAACTTTTACCAGAAAAATCCTAAACTGGCTTTAGATCTCAAACAATATGAGATAGCTTCTATACTCGGTATGACCCCTGAAACACTTTCACGTAATATATCTAAACTGGTGAAAGAGAAAAAACTTGTACAGAGTGCAGCGGGTTATAAAGTACCTTGATCTGTCAATCTTGATAAATATCAATACACTTTTTTTATTTTTCATTTAAGATGCAATAAAAAAAGGATATTACATGGCACTACTTACTATCGATCAAGTGCATCATGTTTCTGTAGATGAGATGCAGCATACCCATGAAGAAGAGATCAGTATGCTCAATGAGATAGATGCACTTGCAACGCTTTATGAAAAGGATAAGAGCATACATGAAGCTCTGGAAGAGAAGCTTGATGCATATGTTCAACATGTCAAAGATCACTTTGCGAATGAAGAGCGCCTGATGCGCTTATATGCGTTTCCTCCCTATCCGATGCATAAGGCAGAGCACGACAGAGTACTGGATGAATTGGATGACGTTTTGATACGTTGGAAACAACATGGCGATATGAATGCGATCATCTCTTATCTCCGACAATCGGTTGATTGGATCATCAATCATATCAGCACGATGGACAACATGACAGCAATGTATATTGCACAACAAATCAAAAAATAGATAAACGTAAAGGAAAAAATATGGTAAAAAAGAATATTTTGGCAGCAGCAATCATAGGTATGGGTACATTACACGCGGGGGACATTGATATCGTAAAATCAAAATGTGCCACATGCCATATGCTTGAAAAACCGACACCTGATATGATACCTACACTCAACGCACCACCTATGGAGGCTGTGATGTATCACACCAAGCTGGTCATGAATGATAAAGAAACGATCAAAACATTTATTGCTGATTATGTGATAAACCCTGCAGCCAAAAAGTCAGTGTGTGAGTCAAATAAAGTACAACAGTACGGTGTCATGCCTTCACTTAAAGGCAGTGTATCTAAAGAAGAGCTGTCTAAAATCTCTGAGTACCTGATCGAACATTATCCTTCCGAAGCATTTGTGGATATGATTAATGAAATTCAACGGAATGACAAAATGAATGCACTGCAAAACTCTCCATTTCTGATCAACAAAGAGGCTTTGCCCCATCTTACAAAGCTGCTTATCAAACACTGGGATAAACAGGCGTTGGGACTCAGAGACGGGCAAAAAGAGAAACTTCTTGTGATTCGACATCGTACGATAGGAGAGGTCCAAAAAGCAAAACGAAACATTGATACTTTAGAGACAGAACTCATGGAAGCTTTGTTCATGGAGGATGAATCCCCAAAAAGTTTAGACAAGAAAATAGATGAAATTGCCAACCTGAAAGCATCTGTGACAAAAGTGCATATCCGATGTATTGCTGAAACACTTGAGATACTCGATGATGAGCAAATAGAGTATTTACTACCTTTCTGGGAATATAAATAGTTCTTTTTAACCCCAGGATTTTAGTATCCGATTACCGGATCGATATGCCGGTCCGATAGTATAGATCAAACAGGATGGTGATACAATGAAATATCCTTTATTTCTTGATGAAGTTGAGTCCATTCATCTTTACGATCCGCTCAGTGATTTTTTAGGAGCCTTTGAAGAGGGTAAAATTGAGATTAGTTATTTAGATTGTGTGAAACAAGCGGGTCACTCTTGTCCAACTGTTGCAGGAGCATATCTTATGACAATGATCGGATTAAAAGTTCTCTACGGTTCC
>JBNLDB010000210.1:0-2947 GCA_050304115.1 Sulfurovum sp.
ATCAATATCAAAGCAGCAATAAATGCAGCACCAAGATCCCTGAAAGTATCAAGGGTCACTTTCATCTCACCATCCCAGGAGATGAGGAACTTTTCATGTGTATTTTTGTCTTCTAAAGTAAAGTCAAACATATGCGTTGATAATCCAGCTGTCGTAACAGAATACTGTTTTTCAAATTTTTCAAGCATCTTACTGCGTGCCTCCAAAAGAGGATATACCTGTGAAACCATATCGGTTTCAGCGATCACATTGATCATACGAGAAAGATTTTTATGCATGATCATAGGATTTGACATCACCTTGCGAATCGCAACCACTTCACTCAATGGAACCATCATTCCCTCTTTATTCATTAAGTTCAATGAAGAGAGTTTACTTTGCAATGCGTCTTCATGGGAGAGAGGCAATTTTTTACTGCTATTATCCAATACCAAAAATATAGGTATCTGATCGGGTGCATTTTGAGAATTCTTGTGTGCAATGACCATCCCTTCAAAAGCAAGATAGATGATGTTGTTCACCTGGTCCACACCCAAACCGCTTCTGGCAATCTTGTCTTTATCGGGTATCAGTTCATATTTTTCATATATTTCATCAGCCATAATATCAATATCGACCAATCCTTCTGTTCCTGCTAAGACATCTGCGACATCCGTAGCGAGATCTCTGATCTTTTGCAGATCATCACCATGTACTTCAACCACAATGGATGCCATGGTGGGAGGCCCTGATGGCTGTTCTATAAATTTGATGTTCGTACCTTTTGTTAAAGCAGTACATCCTGCCTGGATCTTAGGTCTTAACCGTTGTACCATGAGAAATGAGGGTTCTTCACGATGATGCTTGTCCGTAAGGTTCACCGCTATTTCTGAAACATTTTCAGTTCGTTTCATACTTGTACCTTTGACCAAACCTGCATAATCAAGCGGAATACCCTGTCCCAAGAAAAGCTCTATGTTCATTACTTCATCTTCTTGTTTGAGAAAATCAATGACACAGTCACTCACAGCTTTTGTCTGTTGTATCGAGGAACCTGTAGGGGTGTCGATATAGACAGAAAAAGTATTATCACTTTTCCCCGGCAGCATTTTGGCCCGTACCAATTTGGTCGGGAACATTAAAAGTGCCAGGAAAAAGGCTACTGCTGTTAAAACGATCACCAGTTTTTTCTTTGACCTATTATCAAGAATATCATAAATAAAACTTTCAAGGTTTTTCATTCTTTCGATCCTTCATCCTCTGTTGTATGATGCTTTCCATGCTCTGGTTTTTTCAATAACTTTAAACTCAGATACGGTGTAAAGATATAGGCTACAAACAGGGACGCGATAAGTGCTACAGGTACATTGTACGGTATAGGTTTCATAAAGGATCCCATCATTCCACCCACAAATGCCATAGGGACCATTGTGAGGATGATCGCCAATGTTGCTATATTTGTCGGTGCACCGATCTCGTCCGTTGCTTCAACCAATAATGCATCCATCTCTTTATTCTCAACCCCGTGGCTATGAAGATGTCTGTGGATATTTTCAATCACGATAATGGCAGCATCTACCAGCAATCCCAAGGATAACAAGAGTGCGAAGAGTGTGATCCTGTTCATGGTTTGACCCGTCATCCATGCCGTAAAGAGTGTCACTGCCAAAATGGCAGGTACTGTAAATGTCACAATGATCGATTCTCTCCAACCTAGAGCAAAAACCAGCATTAAAGCAATGATCACGATCGTAATGATCAAGTGATGCATCAGTTCATTGACTGCTTCATTTGCCCGTACACCATAATTTCTTGTGACAAGGTACCCGATACCCAGCTTTTCAAATTCAGCTTCATACCCTTTGAGAACATCAAGCACATCTTCAGCAACGAACACTGCGTTGGTCCCGGCAAGTTTGGCAACGGTGAGAGTAACTTGATTCTTCTCTTCACTCAAACCTCTCTTTACTTTTGATGACTCGCGGTTTTTACTCTCTTCATGACGCTTCTCTTCTTTCAATAAGATCTTGGCTGTCTGAAAGTTTTGTATATCCACCCCCTCACTTACCTGTGCAACATCTTTGAGGTATATAGGTGATCCCATATACTGTGCCACAATCACATTCCCTACATCATCGACACTTTCAATGGCATTTTTGACACCAAAGACCACCAAGTGGTTCTCTTTGGTTCTACCCTTTATATCAGGCACAGATACAGCCAAAGATTGCACTGCCTGCATGATCTGTCCCAATGAGAGGTGATAGGCTGAGAGTTTTCCTATATCCACCTCGATATTATATTGTGCTTTTCTCTCACCTTTGAGTAACGTCTTAGCCACATTATCAACGGCATTTATTTTTTGCTGAACTTTTCTAACTACTTTAAAAAGCTCAACTCCGTCTATAGTACTTTTTGTTTTGGGATAGAAGGCCACAGTAACTATCGGGATATCAATATCAATATCAAAGGGCTTGACACTGGGTTGCATAACACCCTTTGGCATAAGATCCATATTTTGCATCACTTTGTCATAGAGCTTTAAATTGGAATCTTCCCTGTCCTCACCGATATAATACATAACATTGACAATACCTACGTTCTCCATGGCCATACCATAGATATGTTCGATCCCATGAATTTCACGTAATTTACGTTCTAACGGGTTGACAATGATATTTTCCACCTCTTGAGGAGTCGCACCCGGCATCGCAACGATCACAGCACCACCGGATATAGCAATTTGCGGATCCTCTTCTCTGGGCATGGTCGTAAGTGCCAAATATCCGATAAGCAGTAACATGGCACCCAGAACTATCGTTAATGGATTACGTAAAAAACCTTTGGCAAGTTTTCCCGCGATATTGACTATTTTATACTCTTGTGTATGTTCCATCCGTGCCTACTTGATCATGATTTTTACGTACATACCAGGATAGACAGAAGAACTCCCTTTACAATCAAATTT
>JBNLDB010000211.1:0-2944 GCA_050304115.1 Sulfurovum sp.
TATGGTGCAGCGATCTTCACAAAACGTGGGAGTGCGAAAACAGTACCAGTGGCACTCTTTGGTGGTTTTATGACAGTATTGCTACTTCAACCTTATGTACTGGGAGCAGCACTGGATTTGAAACTTGGATTTTCATGGCAGATATTGGCGGGGACCCTGGTGGCATTTTCCCTGATGATGCTTGGGACAGATAAAAGAGCTTAAAATATGTATAAACAAGGTGAATTAGAGTACATAAGCGTTGAAAACAGTTGTTCAAGTGCAAAGATAGCACTGCAAGGTGCACATATTTTTGATTTTACACTGAAAGAAAAGGGTAGAGTACTCTTTCTGAGTGAAGCCTCAGAGTTTAAAAAGGGGAAGGCGATACGAGGAGGTGTACCCATCTGTTGGCCTTGGTTCGGTGTAAATGAGAGTGATAGTGCGTTGCCTAATCACGGTTTTGCAAGAACTTCACTTTGGGAGCATCACTCCACCCAGAGATTGAATGAGTGTGAGACCAAGGTTGCACTGACACTTCATACCTCACCTGAAACACTCGCACTTTGGCCTTATGCATTTAGTTTGACGCTAGATATCTATGTAGGTAAAGTACTTCGATTAGACCTTACATGCCAAAATCTCGATACGAAACCTTTTACCTTTACTTCCGCACTACACACCTATCTCGCTATAGATAGTATTTATGAAACTCAAGTAGAGGGGTTGGAAAAGAAGCATTATTTTGATAAAACAACACATACGTTTGTCAGTCAAGAGGATCATATAGACTTTAGCAAAGAGGTAGATAGGATCTATCAAAATGTCACAAATGATGTCTGGGTAAAAGATCAAAAGGTATATCATACGATACACACAGAGGGGACAAACTCCATTGTAGTTTGGAACCCTGGAGAAGTTTTAGCAAGTCGTATGTCAGATCTAAGCGATCATACACAGATGCTTTGTGTAGAGAGTGCAAATGTTTTAGATGACAGTGTAACTTTGGCTAAAGGTGAATCTCACACCCTTAGTCAGACAATTATGACTGAATTCAGAGACGTTTCAATCTCTCAATAGCTTCATCAAGCTCTGCTTCTTTTTTGGAGAAACAGAATCGTGCCAGATGAATACCTTCATTGTCTTGATAGAATGCCCTTGCAGGTACGGCGGCAATACCGGTTTTTTCAAGAAGTGTCACAACCTTTTGTTTGTCATCCTCACCTTCAAGACTCGAAATATCGGCTAGTACATAGTAGGCACCTTTGACATATTCAGCGTTTAGTCCTGCATCATTGAGGGCTTTAATGAACTTGTCTCTTTTTTTCTGGTGCGCTTTGGCTACATTTTCATAGTAAGACTTTGGTAACTCATTCAATCCCTTTAGTACACCGTTCTGCAGCGGTGCAGGAGGACAGACGTATACCAGATCATTAAAAGCAGAAGCTGCATCAATGATCTCTTTTTGTGTGATCGCATATCCCAGTCTCCATCCTGTGATAGAGTAGATCTTTGAAAAACCGGATATCACAACCGTTCTTTCTTTCAAACTCTCGATACTCAATGCAGATACAAACGTCAGTCCATCATAGATAAAATGTTCATACATCTCATCACTAAAGAGGAAAAGATCGTTTTGGTTGATGATCTCAGAAAGCTTTTGTAGTTCTTCTTTTGTATAGACTTTTCCACTGGGGTTTGAAGGATTGCAGATGAGTATGGCTTTGGTATCTTCTGAGATTTGCTCTTTCAGGTTTTCAAAGTCTATCTCATAAGCTGGTGGGGTCGTTCTAATATACTTTATCTTACATCCTATGGATTTTAATGTTGCTACATGATACCCATAGTATGGCTCAAAAAGGATGACTTCATCTCCTTCATTGAGCAGGGTCATAGCAGTAGCATAAAAAGCCCCCGTTGCTCCAAGACTCACAAGTATGTTCTCAACATCGATACCCTGATCATAAAAATCATTCTGCTTTTTAGCGATAGCGGCCCTTAACTTGTAATTACCGTATGCAGAGGTATAGACATTCTTACCACTGTCTATAGCTTCTTTAGTTCCTTCTACAACAGGGTGGGGTACTTCAAGATCACAAAGTCCTTGTGCCATGTTGAGTCCATTTTTTTCGTTACAGAGTATAGACATCGCTCTGATCTCAGATTGTGCGATATTGTTTGCTCGATTACTTAGTTTCATGTTTACCTAACTTATTTTATTTGTTGAAGTATAGTTGAAATTCACTTATATAAATATACTGAGTGTGGGGAATCATTATATGTACTAGAAACAATTTTATATGTATCACCATATTAAGTCTAAATATGTATAATCATTCATATTATAGAGGTGCACCAAAAATGAATAAAGAACGTTATATCGGTATCATGTCAGGCACGTCACTGGATGGTGTGGATGTGGTGCTGTGTGAAATAGATGCTTCTGAATGCAGGCTTCTGAGTGCTTTGGAGTATCCGATCCCATTGGAACTCAAATCAGATATTTTGACGATGATAGAGAGTAAAAACAGCTTGGAAGCGTTAGGTGAGTTGGACCATCGTTTGGGTCTGCTTTTTACGCAGGCTGTGGGTGCGTTGCTGATACGTGAGAACATTGATACAGAGAGTATCAAAGCAATAGGGTCACACGGGCAGACGTTGTGGCATGCCCCCACAGGAGAGTTACCTTTCTCTATGCAGCTTGGTGACCCCAATATTCTAACGGCACGAACAGGTATACCCGTCGTAGCAGATTTCAGACGTAAAGATGTGGCGTTGGGCGGGCAGGGTGCACCTTTTGCTCCGGCATTTCATGAATTTATATTTAGTAATATTAAAGACGGTATCGCTATTGTCAATATCGGCGGTATGGCAAATATCACTGTACCTGGTGAGAAGCTTATAGGGTATGATACAGGATGTGGCAATGCATTGCTTGACCTGTGGATAGCGGAGCATCAGGCAG
>JBNLDB010000212.1:0-266 GCA_050304115.1 Sulfurovum sp.
CTAGAAAAAGAGGTGAATAATCATGCTAATGCCTAAAAGAACTAAATGGAGAAAGCAGATGAAAGGCCGCAACCGCGGTAAATCTTTCAGAGGTAACAAAATTGAGTTTGGTGATATCGCGATCAAAGCAACTGAAGCTGGTAGAATCGATTCTAGACAGATCGAAGCTGCGCGTATTACGATGACTAGAAAAATTTCAAGAACAGGTAAAACTTGGATCAGAGTTTTCCCTGACAAACCACTTACAGCTAAACCACTCGAAACAA
>JBNLDB010000212.1:276-2935 GCA_050304115.1 Sulfurovum sp.
AAGAATGGGTAAAGGTAAAGGTGGAGTTGACAAATGGGTAATGAACATCAAGCCAGGTAGAATTATTTTCGAAATGGCAGGCGTTGAAGAGACACTTGCAAGAGCAGCATTAACACTTGCGATTCATAAAATGCCATTTAAGTGTAAAATTATCACTTCAAAGGATAGTAATGAACTATATTGATTTAAAAGATAAAAGTGAAGCAGAACTTACTGCAATGCTTAAAGAGAAAAAACTTGAATTGTTTACATTGAATGCAAAGCAAAAGACTATGCAGCTTACAAACACTTCTGAGTTAAGAGTAGCGAAAAAAGATATCGCTAGAATTCAAACAGCATTAACTGCTGCTAGATCGAAGTAAAGGGTCAGACATGCCAAAAAGACAAATACAAGGTACTGTGATCAAAAAAGCTGGAGAAAAAACTGCAACTGTTCTAGTTGAAAGAAGAGTTCTTCACCCGAGATATCACAAGACTGTAAAAAGATTTAAAAAATATCTTATTCACGATGAGAAGAACGACATCAATGTTGGAGATACAGTGAGCGCTATCGAATGTAGACCACTTTCAAAAACAAAAAGCTTCAGACTTCTTGAAATCGTGAAGAGAGGAGAAGTGTAATGATCCAAGGTTTTACAAGATTAAATGTAGCAGATAACTCTGGTGCTAAAGAGATCATGTGTATCAAGGTTCTTGGTGGATCTAAAAGAAGATATGCATCAGTAGGTGACGTGATCGTTGCTTCTGTGAAAAAAGCACTTCCTACTGGAAAAGTGAAAAAAGGTAAAGTGGTTAAAGCAGTCGTTGTTAGAACAAAAAAAGAGATCCAGAGAGAAAATGGTTCACTTATCAGATTTGACGACAATGCAGCAGTAATTATCGATGACAAAAGAGAACCAATTGGTACACGTATCTTTGGTCCTGTAAGTCGTGAAACAAGATATGCAGGTTTTATGAAAATTGTATCACTTGCACCGGAGGTATGGTAATGGCTAAAACATTCAAGATCAAAAAAGGTGACCAGGTAATGGTTATCGCTGGTGATGACAAAGGTACAGTTGGAGAAGTGCTTCAAGTACTTACTAAAAAAGATGCAGTAATCGTTGCAGGTTGTAAAACAGCTAAAAAAGCTGTAAAACCAAGCGAAGAAAACAAAGAGGGTGGATTTGCAAACAAAGAAATGCCTATCCATATCTCAAATGTAAAAAAAGTAGAGGGTTAATCCTATGAGTAGAATGAAGCAAAAGTACAATGACATCGTTCCTGCACTGAAAGAAGAGTGCGGGGTTGAAAATGCGATGCAGACTCCGAAGCTTGAGAAAATAGTAATTTCTGTTGGTGCCGGTGAAGAAGGTAAAGACAGTAAACTAATTGCAAATATGGCAGATACTATCTCACTGATCGCTGGTCAAAAAGCGATTATCGTGAATGCAAAAAAATCTGTTGCAGGATTTAAAGCCAGAGAAGGTTCTCCAAGTGGTATTAAAGTAACACTTAGAGGTGAAAACATGTATAACTTCTTTGATAAACTTGTATCGATCGCTCTTCCAAGAGTAAAAGACTTTAGAGGTACACCAAGAAAAGGTTTTGACGGACGTGGTAACTATAACTTCGGTCTTCAAGAGCAATTGATGTTCCCAGAAGTTGAATTTGATAAAGTGATCAAGACACACGGTATGAATATCACTATCGTAACGAGCACTGAAGATGATAAACAAGCATTCACGCTTTTAGAAAAGCTTGGTATGCCTTTCGCTAAAGGGAGAAACTAATGGCTAAGAAATCAATGATAGCTAAGCAACAGAGAAAAGCAAAATTCTCTACGCAAGCATATACAAGATGTAACATTTGTGGTAGACCTCACTCAGTATACAGAGACTTCGGTATTTGTCGTGTGTGTTTAAGAAAAATGGCCAACGAAGGTCTTATCCCTGGCATGCGCAAAGCAAGCTGGTAAGGAGAATTAAAAGATGATGACAGACATAATTGCAGACTCTCTTACTCGTATAAGAAATGCTGCGCAAAGAAGACTAGACGTAACAACACTTCTTCACTCAAACACGATTGAAGCAACTGTATCTATTTTTGTAGATAAAGGGTATCTTGAGAGTTACAAAGTAAAAGAAGATGGAAACAAAAAAACAATCAAAGTAGTTCTTAAATATGATGAGAATGAAAAAAGCGTGATCAATGAGATCAAAAAAATCTCTAAGCCTGGTAGACGTGTTCACCAAGGTAAAGAAGATATAAAAACATTTAAAAATGGTTACGGTACTTTGGTTGTTTCAACAAGCCAAGGTGTTCTTGCTAACGATGAAGCGTTTAAACGTGGAATCGGTGGTGAAGTAATCTGTAGTATTTGGTAAGGAATAAAAGATGTCAAGAATAGGAAAAAGACCAGTAACTGTGGCAAGTGGTATTGAAGTATCACTAGACGGTACGACTCTCGTGGCTAAAAAAGGCAATCTTGAAAAGAGACTTGAAACTCATGGTAGAGTTGGGATCAGTATTGATGGTTCAGAAGTGACTTTTGAAAGAAAAGGTGATGAAAAGCAAGATGCAGCGTACTGGGGAACATACAGAGCGCTCTTCAACAACATTATCATTGGTTTGGATCAAGGGTACAGCAAATCTTTAGAGATCAACGGTGTTGGTTATA
>JBNLDB010000213.1:0-2934 GCA_050304115.1 Sulfurovum sp.
AGTCAATTTTTTTGGATCTTTGGCTCAGGTAGGCTACGAAACTGTCAACTGCTCCACTTAGGGTGAGCAGTCTGATGATGGATCCGACCATCACAATAAAGAGCAGGGTTTTTGTGATCCAGGCTTCAGAGAAAAGTGCGATGACACCGTCAAAAAGAGCAATGAATGCATCTACAGGGTTATAGGCATTCAGTACCAAGAAACCCGCAAAGATACCGCCCATGAGCGAAACGATCACATCTTTGGTTATAATAGCTAAAATGATTGTCAGCAACGGGATTGCTATTGATATTATTCCATATTCCATAAGAAAGATTATAACATGAAGATTGTACTTGCACTATGTGTAACATTTATCACACTACAGGCCCAAACAAAACAACTTTTGGTCGTAACAACAAAAAATTGGTCTGCACCTACAGGGACTCTGCAACGTTATGAACTGCATGACACATGTTGGCAAAAAGTAGGAAATCAGATAGATATTAAACTGGGCAGAAATGGTTTAGGATGGGGAATAGGGCTACATGAAGTACCTAAAGATGCACAGGTCATTAAAAAAGAGGGTGACGGAAAATCACCCGCAGGTATTTTCAAACTCAAACAAGCCTTTGGATATGCACCTTTGAATGTACACTACCCCTATAAAGTCTATAAAGAGACAGACCATTGTGTGGATGATGTCAATTCTAAATTTTATAATAAAATAGTCGACAGTACGCAAGTAGATGTGGATTATACGAGCAAAGAACATATGAAGTTCCCCAAAGACTACTACAAGTACGGCATTGTGGTGGATCATAACCATATAGACGGGGATGGCGCCATAAAGGGGGCTGGATCTTGCATTTTTATCCATATCAAAGATGTGCCTACTGCCGGATGTACAGTCATGAATGAAAGTGAGATAAAAGAGATCATAAAATGGCTGGATGCAGATAAAGATCCTCTTTTACTCCAAGGAACAGAAGGTTTGATCAAACGTTTTTGGAAAAGAATTTAACACATTGAATAACCCTATAGACGCATCCATATTGAATGTTTTATAAGGTTGACAATACTATTCATATAAAATGAAGCATATAAAAAAGGGAAAAATATGAATTCCATAAAAACCAATATGAAACATATGTATTGTGGGAAGATAGAAGAGATCAATGATGGGAAAAGAAAACAATATCTATCAGCTTACAGAAAAAAGAAAATCGACCCGCATACAAGCCTTTTTGTGAATAATGAAGGTTTTGTTGATGACATGCAAGGGGATAGAGTAAATCATGGGGGAGCTGATAAGGCTGTATGTGTGTATAGCCAGAAGTACTACGATTTTTTTAAAAATAAACATCATTTAGAATTACCAGAATGTGCATTTGGAGAAAATATCACAATAGTTGATCTAGATGATAGTGATGTTTGTATTGGTGATAGATTTCAATGTGGTGAAGTTATTTTTGAAGTATCTCAACCCAGGCAACCGTGTTGGAAAATATCATCAGTTACAGGGATAAAGAATCTTACTTCATTAGTGGTGAAAGAATATAAAACTGGATTTTACTTTAGGGTGATGCAAGAGGGGGTTATATCTACAGATGATACTTTAGGTCTAATATCAAGAGAGTATCCGAAATTTACAATTGAATTTGTCAATCAATGCTCCTTTAATGCGAAAGATAACCAGGAAAACATCAAAGAGATATTAAGCTGTCAAAAACTATCGAAAGCATATTCTGAATCGTTATTAAAAAGATATAAATATAAAGAGCACGGAATTGAAAATTGGCAAGAAGATGGATATTTGAGTCATAATGATTAGAGCATCTCAGTACATTCTCTTCTAATATTGCAGCTATCGTAATGTCCATGCTGCTTATTTTTATGTTAGTGCTTGTTACACTTTTAGTGGTTTATCTTGTAAAATAAAATATATGTATATAAAGTTTTCTCATAGAGATAGTATGTATGAAAAATAAAACAAGAGAACTAGTAAATACTGTACTTTACATAAAAGACTATCTTCGTTTTTTTGTTGGGTAAAGGGTAGTCTTTATAGGCGATACGTATCACATCCAAAGTATTTTGGTCCAAGGCTTGATGGCCTATAGGCCTTTTTAATTTAAGATCTGTAATATCACCATTTGGATGCAAATAAAAAGAGACGATGTTGGTTCCCTGCTGTCTTGTACGCACAGCAACTTCCGGATATCCGTTTCGGGTCAGTGTACGCTGTGTGATAGTGTGTATGGTCCCAAGATTGTTTTTAATGAACTTCTTTTCTGTTTCGCTGTAAGTATCAAATTCTTTGCCATAGAGCTGATTGATCATACGTGCACTGTAACTCCCTGAGGAGGATGGTCGGCTTCGCTGAGAAGGGTACATGGATGTACCAGAACCCATGAGTGCATTGGCAAGAGGGTCACTCGAACGTTTGGATGGCCGGGACTGTTTCGTCTGTTTCACCACACGTTTCTTCTCTACCTTTTTTACAACTTTCTTCTTCTCTTCTCTCTTCACGATCTTTTTTGCTTGTTTAGGCACGGTTTTTGTCACATTGTTCTCTTCGCTACTCTGCTGTGCAAATACTTTTTTACTCTCACTTAACACTTTTTTCTTTACGGGTTGTACTGCCGGTTCTTTTGGTTTTTGTATGAGAGGTTCGGGGATGGGTGGAGTCACGACGGGTTCAGGAACAGGTATAGGCTTTGGTTTAGGGGGCGGAGGCGTCACTATCTGTTGCAGATTAAGGCTTATTTTCTTCTCTTGTCCCTGAGGAGGCAAGAAGATGATCTCTTGCCAATTCTTCATAAAAAGCAACAAGATCAGTAAAAAGAAATAAATCACCGTAATATTTACACGGCCTTCATTAAATTTTTCTGCAATATTACCGCCATGGCGTGCGTCGAACCGGTAGATCACGCTGGCATGGAATCACCCCTG
>JBNLDB010000214.1:0-2927 GCA_050304115.1 Sulfurovum sp.
CTCGACATCAGCAGAACGTTTTGAAGGAGCGAATCTGCTTTGTCCAGGGTGTGCGCACTCTATTATTGTCCGTGAAGTATTGAATGCGACCGATGATCCTTTGATCCTTGCAGCATCAACGGGATGTCTTGAAGTGTGTACTGCTGTGTATCCACATACTTCATGGGATGCTTCCTGGATCCATATCGGATTTGAAAATGGCTCCTCTGCTGTTGCAGGAGCTGAAGCGATGTACAAAGCACTTAAAAACAAAGGGCGCCTGAAACAGCCCGATCGCACGCCAAAGTTTGTCGCATTCGGCGGAGACGGCGCGACGTATGACATCGGTTTTCAGTGGATCTCTGGATGTTTTGAACGTGGGCACGATATGATGTATGTCTGTCTAGATAATGAAGTGTATGCAAATACAGGCGGACAGCGTTCCTCTTCAACTCCGATTGGTGCGTCAGCAACAACGACTCCTGCAGGACGTATAAGCTACGGTGAAAAACAAAATAAAAAAGATATGATGTCGATCATGGCAGCACACGGTGCACCGTATGTGGCACAAGTCGCTCCGAACAAATGGAAAGATATGGTCGCTAAGATCCAAAAAGGGTTTGCAACCGAGGGCCCTGTCTTCATCAATGCGATGTCTGCATGTACCACTGAATGGAAATTTGCCCCCGAAGATACCATCGCTATCTCTGATCTGGCAACCGATTCGTTGGTTTTTCCGTTGTATGAGATCATTAACGGAACCGAACTTAATATTACATACCGCCCCAAAAATGTCATTCCCGTGCGTGATTACCTCGGTGCACAGGGACGTTTTAAACATCTTTTCACCAAACAATACGAGTATCTTATCGACGAGTGGCAAGCACGTGTCGATGCAAAATGGGAAGAGCTTCAACGCCGTGAAGAAGTCTCTCATTCATAGATCACAGATTCAGTTGTCATCCTTTTTTAGGTAGGGTAGCTATATTGCCTCCCTCTAGGGTCGGGTGACAATGACAACCTATTTTTCTGCCCTTCACACCATACAATATAGATTAATTTATCAATTATATGTCAAAATGACATCTTTTTTAGAGTTTCAATAAAACTCTTGATATACTTTGAGAACTTAAACGTATAAGGGTAAACATGATAGTAGGCATAGAAGGCACAGTAGAAAGAAAAGAACCCACTTTTGTTCATCTGAATGTGAATGGACTGATTTATGAAGTTATGGTTTCTCTTCATACATCCAATGCAATCACAGACAAGAAAGTCAAACTCTTTGTGACACAGGTCATACGTGAAGATGCGAATCTTCTTTTCGGATTTATGGATAGCAATGAACAGAAGATGTTTGACACGGTTTTGAAAATAAACGGCGTAGGACCAAAAGTAGGCTTGGCTATCTGTTCCACCTTTACACCCACTACGTTTGCAAAAGTGGTTGCTTCCAAAGATGTCAGTATGCTCAAACGTGTGCCTGGTATCGGACCAAAGGCGGCAGGACGTATCCTGGTTGATCTAGCTGACTTTATTGTAGACAGTCATGAAGAGAGTGAGAACAGTACCTCTTTCAATGACGCAACGATGGCCCTTGAGAGTTTAGGGTTTAAAAAAGATGCCATCCAAAAGGCACTGCATGGATGCAGCGGAGATACAAGTACACTGGTTAAAGAGGGATTGAAAAAGTTACAGCGCCTGTAAAAACTCTTTATGTCTTTTTAAATACCAGGTCTTTGATATTGTGTCCTGTCTCTTCTGCAACGACAGAACATTTGATGACAAAAAGAAAATAGACGGGACGTGTGGCAACAGCATAAAGACTTTCAAAGTTTCCCATCCCTTTTGCCAATACTATATCTGCACGATCAAATATCTTTTTGGAGAGAGTGTTGGCCTCTTCAAGATCATAACCGGGGGTTTGAACACCTGTATCGACAATGTGGGCACAATCTTTGAGCAGTTGGCCCTCTTGGAACGTGACATCATTAATGATAGGCGTGCCTCTGACAAAGTAGTGGACCGTGATCTCATGCACCTTTTTAATGGTCTCTATCAGCAGTTTGTCAAAAATGTGTTCTCCGACATTATCGCCGATGAGCACTATCTCTTTGGCCTGCTGTAATGCTTCCATGAACGCCAAAGTGTCATCGACCGCAAAGGTTTTGTGTAAATGGTATTGGATCATTTCGTCCAGATCGAACTGTTCCTGTGATCCAAAATCAATGACATTCCCGATGACAGCCATTTTAAGTGCATCGGGAATAGTGTCTATAGAAGAGGTATCGATTTTTAATGCCTGTCTGGTCGCATATGCTTTTGCAAGGGCTACGGGATCTTTTTCTCCGGTGACATCAGAGATAGCCCGATAGATATCCCTTGCGATCTGTGGAGGGGTACTTGACATCGTATGCTCGATCAAAACCTGTGAGACTTTGTCGAACACTTTTTTACTCGTGGCATCATCAAGCTTCAAAAGTTTGGTCACTCTGAGAGCTTGGTCGAATAAGCAGGATAAACAGTCAGGTTTAATATTCACTTTAGCTCTCCTCTCATGTAATGATTTATACTATTGTAACATGAAATATTTTTTGCTTACTCCCATTCGTGATTGTACATGTAGATCAGTGGAGACCTTCATGCCACCGGTTAAGATGGTGTGCATACAGATAACTTGCACTCTGATAATAGGTGATCGTATCTAATTCATCTTTTTTGGAAATAGTATCTATCTCTTGATATTTTACATTTTTTAGACCCTGATCCACGATGTGGTATTGATGAATACTCTTATCTGGTTCGAGTACAAAGAGATCTTTGTTTTTCACCAAGCCTAATCTTTGGTAATTTCCGATAAATGCTCTTTCTTTATAGTTCGGTTCCAGGATATCATTGCCATAAAACTCACTTTGGTAATTCCACTTCATCATTGCAAAAAGTGTAGG
>JBNLDB010000215.1:0-2902 GCA_050304115.1 Sulfurovum sp.
CAAAGGCGAATATGATGAAGACCTGGAAGAATATGACATATCAGAAGAAAAAAGAATGGTTGATATCTCTTATGATTTCATACATGTCGTACCGCCAATGGGTCCACCTCAAGCTTTGGCAGATTCACTCTTAGGCTGGCAAAAAGGTAGCGCAAAAGGGTGGCTGGAAGTAGACCAGGTAACACTGCAACACAGAAGATATCCAAATGTTTTTGGTATGGGTGATGTCTGTGGTATTCCGTTAGGTAAAACAGGTGGATCC
This sequence comes from Sulfurovum sp., assembly GCA_050304115.1. Lineage (GTDB taxonomy): Bacteria > Campylobacterota > Campylobacteria > Campylobacterales > Sulfurovaceae > Sulfurovum. Next base: position 263 of record JBNLDB010000215.1, read on the forward strand.
GCAAGACATCATGGTCCGATCGTTGTAGGTAACCTGATTTCTGCACTGGAAGGTAAACCGCTTAAAGAGAAGTTCGATGGATATACCGTATGTCCGTTGAAAGTATCATACGGAGAAATTATTATGCCAGAGTTCGGTTATAAAGGTCTTATCCCGACTATCCCATTCCTGGATCCGGCAAAACCAAGATTTATGTGGTGGGTATTTGACCTTTATCAGTTAAAACCGATGTACTGGTATCTTATGTTAAGAGGATGGTTTTAAAAAAAGCTTATATATTATAAAAAGTTATACTATAATATTTGATATAAAATACTTTCTATGATATAGTTAGAGTATACAAAAAATATAAGGGGTTGAAGATGAATGGTTTTGATGCACTTTATGCAAAAGCAAAAGATCGTATACGCGCGTTATCCGAGTTGCCTTCGATTAAAGAAGAGTCGATCGAGCAGATGCTTGAAGGTCGTGGTATTGAACGGCGTGACTTCATGAAATGGGCTGCCGGTATTACAGCAATGCTTGCACTGCCGTCTCAGTTCACCCCTTTATTTGCAGAAGCCGCCAAACTGGCAGATCGTGTTCCGGTAGTCTGGCTGCATTTTGCAGAGTGTACAGGATGCAGCGAATCATTTATTCGTTCCGATGCACCGACCATTGACTCCCTCATCTTCGATTATGTCTCTCTTGAATATCATGAAACACTGATGGCAGCATCAGGTTGGCAGGCAGAAGAAAATCTTCATAATGCATTGAACAAGTATGAAGGCCGATATATATTACTTGTTGAAGGCGGTATACCGACTGCCATGAATGGTCAGTATTTGACACTGGGCGCTCAGGGTACAACCGGTCTTGATCTCATCAGACAAGCTGCGAAAAGTGCTGCTGCTATCTTTTCAATAGGTGCTTGTGCCGCTTTTGGAGGTATTCAGGCGGCTGCACCAAATCCTACGGGAGCAAAAGGTGTCGATAAGGTTGTCCCGCAGCCTGTAATCAATATATCCGGTTGTCCTCCGAGTGCTGCAAATATTACAGGGACACTGATGCATTTCCTCCTCTTTGGCACATTGCCTGCACTGGATCGTTTCCACCGTCCTAAATGGGCATATGGTCAACGCATCCATGATCTTTGTGAACGCCGCGGACATTTTGATGCAGGAGAGTTTGTAGAAAGTTTTGGTGATGATGGTGCAAAAGACGGTTGGTGTCTCTACAAACAAGGATGTAAAGGTCCCTATACTTTCAATAACTGTTCCACTGAACGATTTAATCAGCATACAAATTGGCCTATCCAGGCCGGTCATGGCTGTATGGGATGTTCTGAACCGGACTTTTGGGATGCCATGGGGCCATTGGAAAAACCGATCAACTCTCATCTGGTCATGGGAGTCAACTCTACGGTTGATAAGATCGGGACAACACTTCTTACTGCTACTGTGGTAGGTATCGGTGCACATGCTGTTGCAAGTATCTTTATGAATAAACATGATGAGAATGAAGGATAAATTATGGGTAACAGACGTGTAGTGATTGATCCGATAACCAGAATTGAAGGACACCTGCGTATTGAAGTAGAGGTAGATGAAAACAATGTGGTACAAAAAGCCTATTCTTCATCAACATTATGGAGAGGTATCGAACTTATCCTGAAAAGGCGAGATCCCAGAGATGCAGGTCTTATGGCACAACGTATTTGCGGTGTTTGTACCTATTCCCATTATAAAGCCGGAGTGGAAGCGGTTGAAAATGCATTAGGTGTCGAGGCACCTTACAATGCGAAACTGGTACGCTCTCTCTTAAACGCATCACTGTATATGCACGATCATGTAGTTCATTTCTATCATTTACATGGGCTTGATTGGGTGGATGTGGTCTCAGCATTGAGTGCAGACCCTGAAAAAGCATCCAAATTGGCTTTCAACTATTCTGATGCACCTATAGCCACAGGTACTGACGAACTGACTGCTGTACAGAAAAGAGTCAAAGAATTTGTTGATAAAGGACAACTTGGCCCATTTGCCAATGCTTATTGGGGCAATGGTACCTACAAATTTTCTCCTGAACAGAACCTTATTGCACTTTCACACTACCTTAAAGCACTCGAGATACAGCGTATCGCAGCACAAATGTTCGCCATATTTGGTGCCAAGCAGCCGCATCCTCAAAGTTTGGTTGTGGGTGGGGTGACTTGTGTACGTGATATTTTGAGTCCTACACGTCTGGCCCAATGGAAAGAAAAATATAAGATCGTGAAAGATTTTATCGATCGTGCCTATCAGGCCGATATTGTGATGGCTGCAGAAGCGTACGGTACGGAAGAGACTGTCCTGGGCGGTGCAGGTGTCAAGAACTTCCTTGCAGGTGAGGCATTTATGCTCAATCGTACAGAAAACCTTTTCGAGAGCGGATACATCAAAAATGGTGATCTCTCTCAGGTCTTTGATATTGATGAAATGAAGATCGAAGAGGATGTCACACATGCCTGGTACGAGGGTGACAGAGCGCTGCAGCCTTATGACGGTGAGACGATCGAACATTATACGGGGTTCGTCGACGGCGACACGGTCAACGGCAAGGCGAAGGTCATTGATGGCAACGACAAATACAGCTGGGTCAAGGCACCGCGCTACGACCGAG
>JBNLDB010000216.1:0-2893 GCA_050304115.1 Sulfurovum sp.
ATACAGAACCTCCACGGCCACCATCACCACCATCAGGGCCACCTTTAGTGACAAACTTTTCTGTCCAAAAAGAGATGGCACCCGCACCACCTTTACCAGAACTAATTGTTAGTTCTACACTATCTACAAACATTTATAACCTTTAATCTTGTGAAAAAACTACCGTATATACCTTATGTATATGATGATAGTATATGAATTACGAAATTATACCTAAATTAGGGGAAGAATCGCTATAATTTTCATATTTGAGCTAAAAGGTGAAGATATGGTTCCGCAAAAATCAGTATCACTATTCCTCATTGCTAGTACACTATTCTATTTTACTGGCTGTAGCCATAACAATGAACCTGTGCATCAAGATGGCTATTACCACAGTGGTATCTATTTTGGCAAAGACTTGCCTGCAAGCTATCAACAAGGCATTACAGATGGGTGTACAACATCTAAAGGTCGATATACCAAATCACATACGCGCTTTAATAACGATCAAAATTATAATCATGGCTGGTTTTTAGGCCGTAATAGATGCAGACATCTATTGGTTATTGAGGATGAAAAAAGTGGGGAAACATAAGCCCGAGCTTGTCGGACTTATAAAGGGATTATGCAGGTACTACTGAAACTTTCTTTTGAGTAGCAGATTTGTTATCAAACTTCACTACACCTTCGATAAGTGCAAATATAGTATGGTCTTTACCCATTCCTACACCATTACCTGGGTGAACTTTAGTTCCTCTTTGTCTGATGATAATGTTACCTGGGATAACTGCTTCACCACCAAATTTTTTAACGCCTAAACGACGTCCAGCTGAATCACGGTTATTTTGAGTGGACCCTTGTCCTTTCTTGTGTGCCATCTGATCTCCTTATGCTATTTTAGTAATTCTAACTCTTGTAAAGTCTCTTCTGAAACCTCTTTTAAGTTTTGAATCTTTTCTTCTTCTTTTCTTGTAGATGATAACTTTTTTATCTCTACCTTCATTGATTACTTCACCTTTAACTACAGCACCCTCTACGAAAGGCGCTCCTACAGTTAATTCACCGTTGTCTAGCGCTAGAACTTCTTTAAACTCTACCGCTGCTTTTGGCTCAAGATTCATGTTGTCAAAACAGATGATATCACCCTCTTGAACTTTAAATTGTTGGCCACTTGCTTTAATGATTGCGTACATTGCAAAACCCTTTATATCTATTGTTTTTTAAAAAAGTTCGTGATTATACCCAAAGTTGTTTTAATATTTTTTTAAACTAAACGACTTTCCTCAGGTATTCCCTACTTTTGTCTCTAGTAAGTATAATCCGCTCCGGCAATTGCAATACAATCTATCTCAACCAGTGCATTTTTTGGAAGTGTTTTAACCGCTACTGTGCTACGTACCGGCTTGTGTGTACCAAAATAATGTGCATAGATCGCATTGACTTTTTCAAAGTCATTCATATCTGCCAAAAAGATCGTTGTCTTGATCACATCATTAAAGTGTGCTCCAGCTGCTTCAAGTACATAAAAAAGATTTTTCATCACTTGATGTGTTTGGTTCTCTACATCACCTGCAGCCATCACACCTTCCGGTGTCAATGCGATCTGTCCTGAGGTATAGATGAATCCATTTGCCACGACTGCTTGTGAGTATGGTCCTATTGCTGCGGGTGCTTCGTTTGTCGAAATAAATTTCATTTACTTGTTCTCCTTAATTTCTTTCATAAAATATATACGATGTTGAGTAATCGGAAAATTCAAAATAGACTTTCTTCTCTCCCTCGTCTTTTTTACCGTTAAAGTTTAGATCATCAATCCCATATCCGTAACGATAAGGTCTTTGCTTATTGTCACTGCTTCCATAGGCTGTTGAAAGTTTATCTATTTTGATAAATTTATGTACCAGTTTATCCCCGGCATAGATATCAAGCACCCCATTGGTACCCGTCCAGTTCTGCAGTGAACGGCTCAAACTGTTCTGAGTCTCTTGGGTACACCCCGAAAAGAACAAAATCATTCCTGATAAAAGCAAACTGTTTAATTTCATAGTATTCCTTTACTCTTTATCGTATTTTAGCACTATTTGATTTAGCTTTACGCCTCAGGCATACCAAATTTTTGTGTCATTAACTCACCTTCATCATTAAAATAAAGATAATAGAGTTTATCTTTTGTCACAGAAAGCCCGGCAAGATAGCGCAGTGCCAAATTTGCCTGCAGAGATCCGATGTGCATCACGATAGGTGCAGTGATCCCGCCGGGTTTATGGTCCGAGATATTAAACACTTGGAAGTTTGCCTGATCAAAGAAACAGACCTGTCCGTTAAACTCTTCCACACTTGCATAGATCCAAGGTGTTTTGGTCGCTTTGGCATGCTTGTCTATCTCACTTCTTACAGGAAGGTTATCTGTAGCATCAAGTATGAGGTCATACGTGTTTCCCAATTCTTTGAAGGCATCAAAATCCATATCAAAAGCAAATGCTTTGACAAATGGGTTTTTAGATTCTATCAACGCAGCTACAGTTTTGGCTTTGTTTTTTCCTTCATCCGCCAATGTAAATGCGATCTGTCTATGGATGTTATGATTTGAGACGGTATCGAAATCCACCATATGTATCTCACCTATACCTGATGTACCCAGTGCCATCGCTAAAGTAGATCCCAGACCACCAGAACCAATGATGGCTATCTTTTTATTTTGAAGTGATTTTTGTGTAGCCTCACCCCATAATTGTATCTGTCTGTTAAAGTATTGTTCTGGTGTCATATCAAATCCTTTTTATACATTTTTATCAAAGTCTTTCTCTTGGCAAGCAAGCACTACTGCATTCTTAACTGCAACTCTTTCTCAAAGGCCCATGCTTTTCTGTGTTCGAGCACTTCTGCTTTATCGATCACCTCAACCAACATG
>JBNLDB010000217.1:0-2867 GCA_050304115.1 Sulfurovum sp.
CTATTATAATATAATAAAATAATTAATCGTTGGGTTGATAGCAAAATCATTAGAGAATTAAAGAGAAATTCTAAATAATCTAATATGTAAAAATGAAAGAGAAAAAGAGACTAAGTGGAAGACCCACTTAGTTTTTATAGTGTTGCGTGAGCGACACTGATACATGCTTCTAATGCAGCAAGTTGTTCGAGAAGTTCTTTTTTGACTTGACCGTCTACACGTACTACAGCCAGTGCTTGCTTCTTACTGTCACGTCCCAGCCTAAAGTCAGAGATGTTCAAACCATTCTCAGCCATGATCCTACCTACATCACCGATCACACCCGGAGTGTCTGTATTTCTAAAGAAGATCATGGTACCTTTTGGATCCACATCCAGGATATAATCGTCGATCTCAATAATACGTTGTTCTGTGTCATCAAACACTGTACCTGCGATAGAAATAGTACCTGCAGCTGTTGTAAGTTTCACACCGACCTTATTTGTAAATCCGCTGTTGTTCGGTTTGACCTCTTTTGTAAGCTCGATATCGCGCTCTTCAGCAACGAATTCGGCATTAACATAGTTGATCTGATCACCTAAAGACTCTGTAAGCACACCTACCGTTGCAAAGGTTCCCATAGACTCCAAATGTTCAGCCACAGGACCTGCTGCACTCACCTTGATAGACTTCACAGCACTTTTTGTGATCTGTGCAGACAAATGACCGATCTTTTGGATCAATTCCAGGTATGGTCTCACAAAATCAGGCAATTCATGTTCTTTAATAGGCAGATTGAGTGCATTCGGATAGGCAATACCTTTTGCTGCTGCGATCGCATTTTCAGCTGCCTGGATCGCAATATTCTTTTGTGATTCTTTCGTGTTTGCCCCAAGGTGAGGTGTAACGGTCACATTGTCAAGATCAAGAAGCGGATGGTCCGTTGCAGGTTCTTTGTTAAATACATCGATACCGGCCATTGCGATCTTACCGGAAGTAAGCCCTTCTAAAAGTGCATCTTCGTCATAAAGACCACCCCTAGCACAGTTGATAAGGATCACACCATCTTTCATCTTCGCTATTTCATCTTTACCTATCATACCGATTGTTTCAGAGTTTTTAGGTGTATGGATCGTAATGATGTCACATGCCAGAATATCTTCAAAATTCTTTGTGTATCCGATATCCAGGTCTGTTGCTTTGCTTGGATCGATGTATGGATCATAGGCAATAATATCCATTTCAAATGCTTTCGCTCTTTTTCCTACACGTGAACCGATATTACCAAAACCGATGATACCAAGTTTTTTATCTTTAAGTTCCGTACCATACCAGTCTTGTCTTCTCCATACACGATCGAGCTTAAGGTTGTTATGTGCATAAGGAAATGTTCTCACACATGAAAGCATATGTGTCAACGTAAGTTCAACCGCTGCGATTGTGTTTGCTGTAGGCACGTTCATCACGACAATTCCCTGTTTACTGGATCCGGGGATATCAACGTTATCTACACCAACACCAGCACGTACCACTGCTGTCACTTTTTTTGCCTGTGCTAAAAATGCTTCATCTACATCTGTAGAAGAACGCGTAATGGCAACATCTGCTAAAGGGATAAACTCGGCAAGGAGTCTGTCTTTCGGCTCATCTGCAGCATTGATAAATTCTATTTCACTATCATTAGCAAGAATATCCAATCCATCCTGGTGGATATGGTCACAAACAACAATCGTCTTTTTTGACATCATATAACCTTTTTTTGTGAAATTTAAGTACCCTAAAGTACGGGAGGATACGACTAATCGTATGAACCACCTACTGAAGGCAACTCAATATTAAGGATCAAATCTAAGGAGACATGTGCAAGTACACATCCCCCTTATTTTGATAAGTTAAACTTTATTTTAGAATTATTTTTTAAATTTATCGCCAAATGCATCACCAAGGGTCATGCTGTCATCTTGATCTAGATTAAGCTGCTCCATTGCATCTCTCTCTTCTTGGCGCTCAAGTCTTTTTACAGAAACTCTGATTCTGTCATTGTTAGGATCGATAAAGCTGATCACACCTTTGATCTCCTGACCTTTTTCGATCTCATCGAATTTAAGCGGATGAAGGTCTTCTGTTCTGATCAATGCATCAATGTTGTCTTCAAGTGAAATGAACACACCAAAATCTTTTTTATCTTTCACTGTTCCTGTTACGATAGATCCGTTTTTATGTGTTTGAGCAAATGCTTTGACTGGTGAATCCTCAAGTGCTTTTTTACTCAATGAGATCTTACCTGCATCTCTGTCAATTTTAATGATCTTCACTTCAACTTCGTCACCGACTTTAAGTTCAGATTTTGCATTCTTTGATTTGTCCCATGAGATCTCTTGATTGTGAAGAAGACCTTCAACTGAACCCACTTTTACAAACGCACCAAAATCAGTGATCGATGTGACTGTACCAGTCACTACATCACCAACTTTGTTTTCAGATGTAAATGCATCCATAGGTTTTGGAAGAAGATTTTTAAGGCTCACTCTTAATCTTCTACCCTCTTTATCGATCTCGATCACTTCAACATTGATCTCTGAATTAAGCTCAAGGTAATCTTTCGGGTGTTTCACATTTTTATCCCAAGAGATCTCAGATACATGAAGGAATGCTTCAAGATCTTCACCAAGATCCACAAATACACCATAAGGTTCAATGTTAGAAACTGTAGCAGTTACTGTATCGCCCACACCGATGATAGAGTCAATATCTGCCCAAGGATCAGGATTTGCATCTTTAATAGAAAGTGAAAGGTGTCTTTTCTTTTTATCATAATCAACTAATTGCAATTTACGGTGTTATTTTTAACCTGATCCTCTATTACTCCCTTGATTACTTGATTTTCG
>JBNLDB010000218.1:0-2862 GCA_050304115.1 Sulfurovum sp.
GAGATTGTTGACCATGCCGCCATCGACCAGCAACATGCCGTCGAGCTCGACCGGGGCGAAGAAACCCGGGATCGCCATGCTGGCGCGCATGGCGCTGGCGATATTGCCTGAGCGGAGTACCACCATGCTGCCATCCTCTAAACGAAGTAGGTTCTGCGTGATGGAAAGTGCATTGAAATTTTTGTTTTGTTGCTCAAGTGCTGTACCCTGTATCTGGAGCTGTGCATCATTCATCTCAAGTCTAAGTTGTTCATGCGTGTAAACGATATTTGATGTAGCACAGCTGTTTATTAAGAGGGTAACAGTAAAGGCAATGAATACTATTTTGATTTTCCGGATCATATGATATCTGTTAATTTTAAAATAATAGTATTCAATTCTTTAGCTGCTTTGTCGGCCGCTTTTTTCGCTTCATCTTTAGAGTCACTATAGATACGGAAGAGCTCTTTTTGTTTCTCCTCCCAGTAATCTTCACTCTCCATGCTTGCCAGGTGTGCACGAAGGGCTGCAACATCCAGTGCTTCTTTCGTATTGTTCGAGACTTTTGAACTAAATGTATAGAGTGTATCTTGGATCTTTTCCATTCTGTCACGGGCCTCCATCATCCCCAGATGTCCCTTAAGCTCTGCCTGGTCTTCAAAATAATCGTAACTCTCTTTGAGTTTCTCTTGAAGAGGGGATAGCTGTTTTTTCAGATCGCTCCATACTGTATTCACCTCTTGCGTAAAGTCATCGCTTTTTGCTTCTATCTTCTTTTCAATTTTTTCTAAGGATTTCTTAGACTCTTCTATGATCTGCTTGAACTCTTTTTCCATGTTTGATCCTTTAGATAGATGATGATAGAGATATTATAGCATGTTTCGAGGAGCAGTGTTTCAAGAAAATATGTATGAGATATACGGAGCTGAGATATGAAGGTTTTTTACTGGTTTTGCAGGTATCTAATGAAGGATCATAGACGGAGATATGATCTACCCTTCATTGTTCTTGATCCACTCGCAAAGAGGGGTGAACTCATCTATAGGTTTAGGTCCGGTCTTTAGGATCTCAGTAAAACTTTTGACACCCATGGAGAGGAGGTATTGTAGGTTGTTGTCAAATGTGGCATTCTCTATGACATAGATCTTCTCTTTATGGATCTCAAACATGAATCCACCGTTGGGTATGGGTGACATAGAGAGTGTAATGGTGTAGTGGTCTTTGATGATACTCTCTTTTTGTGAATACATCAGACCTATATTGTATCCCTCATTCCCAAAACCTTTAATGGCAACGACCAATACCTGGTTCTTCCCTTTTTTGGAAGAGTTGAAAATACCTACGAGTTCTCTGATCGTAGGGTACCCGGGAATTTTGGCAAACAGGTGTTCAAACAGGCTTGCCAGTTTTGTTCGGGCCAAATGTCCCAGTATGTACAATGTGATCAAAAAGACCACGACCGCTAAGATCTCCCATAAAAAGAAATACTTCTCAGGTATGAAACCGATAACCCTAAATACTTCGCCCACCAAGAGTTCTATCTTGCCAAACAGCCATGAAATGATGATGATCGTGGCAACGATAGGCAAAAGCCAGAAGAGTCCCTGGATCATCGTGTTGATAAAGTGTTTTACGGTCTTGTTGGATCTCATCTGTCCAACTCCTCTAACCAGATCTCCACGTCTGCATCACTGGCCATCTTCCAATCTGCCCTCGGACTTAAAGAGATGGTACCTACTTTTGGTCCGTCAGGCATACAGGAACGTTTGAATTGCTGGGTGAAGAAACGTCTCAAGAAGAGTTTGAGCCATTTTGTAATGGTCTCTTCATCATATTTACCCTCAAAGGCCAAAGCTGCCAGGAAACGTATCTTCCTTGGTCTGGCACCGTACTTGATGAAATGGTACAAAAAGAAATCATGCAGTTCATAAGGACCTACGATGCTCTCTGTCTCCTGTACGATCTCATCCTCTTTATGAGGAAGGAGTTCTGGGCTGATCGGTGTATCAAGGATATCATCTATGATATCAGCTATCGCTTCATTGGATTTATAATACTCGATCACATACTGGATCAGCGTTTTAGGGATACCCGAATTGATGGCATACATACTCATATGGTCGCCATTGTAGGTAGACCAACCTAAAGCCACTTCGCTAAGGTCGCCCGTACCGATGACAAGACCGCCTTCTTTGTTCGCCATATTCATCAGTATCGATGTCCTGGCACGTGCCTGTACATTCTCATAGGTGACAGAGTGTTCATTGACATCATGTTCTATCGCTTCAAACTCTTTGTGGGAGATATCGGTGATATCTATCGTTCTTAGTGTTACACCCAGGGCTTCACAGAGTTTGACGGCATTGGATTTGGTGCGGCTTGTCGTCCCGAATCCCGGCATGGTCACCGCAATGATATCAGAAACATCCCAACCCATGATCCTGTAGGCTTTATGCACGGAAAGAAGTGCAAGTGTAGAGTCAAGTCCGCCAGAGATGCCTATCACAGCTTTTTTGATATGTGCATGGCTCATACGTTTAATGAGGCCATGTGCCTGGATATGAACGATCTCGTCACATCTATGCTCTTTCTCTGCATAGCGTGAAGGCACGAACGGCAGTGGGTTGATCGCACGCTCAAGTGTAGTGATCTGCGGCAGGTTACCCACTTTGATGGTGCGTGTTTTTTTACGTCTGCCGTCAGAGTAGCTTGATTCATTGAGCCTGAGCCACCGTAAACGCTCCAGGTCCACATCCGCTGTGATGAGACTGTTCTCGAGGCTGAAACGTTCATTTTGAGCTAAAGTAGTACCGTATTCGCTGATGATCGCATGCCCTCCAAAAACAGTATCGGTCGTGGATTCACCTACACCCGCAGATGTAT
>JBNLDB010000219.1:0-2857 GCA_050304115.1 Sulfurovum sp.
TCACTCTGAGCCAGGATCAAACTCTCCATTAAAAATGAATGGCTTGAACCATTGTCAAAGAATCACTTAACTATTTCTAATCAAGTTTAATCTTTATTCCCAATTTTTTAAAAATTGGTAAAATTAAAACTCAAATAGACGTTGATTTGTTTACTTATTATTTGGTTGTCAAAGATCATTCACTCTCACTCTCTGGGCTAACTCAGCCTAGGTCTCTGTGTTTGTGGACGCGTATTATAGCACCGAACTTCTCCCTTGTCAAGGGTTTTTTGCGTTTTAGGCAAAATTTCTTGAAAAAAAATTTTTACTTACATCTATATATGTAAAATTTGTCCCACATGCCTAATATTTATATATAGTATTTTATAATCCTAAACCAATTTACACTCAAGGAATATCTATGCGACTCGTTTTTCTACTTCCTGTTCTATTCTTATTGTCTGCGTGTATGGATACGACTGAAGTACCCACTTCAAGTGCAGAAGAAAAAAGCATTACACAGATCGAAAGCTGTAAAACAGAGGCTGAGACTGCACAAGACGAATACAAAAAGTTACAAGCACAAAGAGAAAAAGAGTAAATTGGATTATTAACCTTAGATTAATCTCTCTGGATTATACTTTTCATTAAATATTAAATTAACAATTAAAGGAATATCATGGCTTTATATGATAGAAACTATACATCAGCGGAAGCTGGTTATGTTCAAGAAGGCGCATCGGTAAGTTTTATGAAACAAACCTACCAACTTTTGGCTGCGAGTATGATCGCTGCTGCAGCAGGGGCATATGTAACGATGCCTTATGCAGAAGCGGTCATGCAATACAAGTGGTTCATCTTTGGTGCTGAACTCTTTATGCTTTTCATCGGTCTTGGAATGACAAGAAATAAACCAGGGCTCAATATGGCAGCACTTTTTGTCTTTACATTCCTAACGGGTGTTTCACTGGTACCTCTTTTGGCGGCACTCATCGGTGCCGGGAATGGTGCAGTGATCGGAAATGCTTTCCTTATGACCTCGGTTCTTTTTGGTGCATTGAGTCTGTTTGCAATTAACAGTAAAACAGATTACTCAAGCTGGGGAAAACCGCTTTTCATCACGCTGATCGTAGTGATCATTGCATCGCTGGTAAATATGTTCATACTTCAAAGTCCAATGATGCATGTGATCATCACTGCGGGTATCTTGCTTCTGTTCAGTATCTTTACGATCTATGATACACAGAACATCGCAAATGGTGCATACGATTCACCGGTAGATGCAGCTGTATCTCTTTACCTGGATTTCCTGAATATGTTCACCGCACTCCTGCAGCTTCTTGGAATCTTCGGAAGTGATGACTAACGAAGAGACATCGGAAAAGATTGCGCGTCTTATCGATGCCAATCTTAACCGCCTCAAAGAGGGTATACGGGTCATAGAAGATATCAACCGTTATATCTATGATGATCAATCTTTAACATCTACCCTGAAACAATTACGACATAAACTCCAATCTGCGTATGACCAAAACCGTTTACGATACAGAGATATAGAGAATGATGTACAAAAAGAGAGCATTACGTCTGAATTGTCCCGCAGCAGTATCAGTGACTTGATCATAGCAAATTTTTCAAGAGCACAAGAGTCTGCACGTGTCCTTGAAGAGAGCTTTAAACTGGTAGACCATTCCTTGTCTGAACTTTTCAAAGAGGTTCGTTATGATCTCTATGCTGTAGAAAAATCCTTTTTTATGCAGCAGGACAAATTAGAGAAGTAGCCTTCACAAATAAAACCTCAAACTCCAAATAATCTAAAGGATAACGCTTCATAAGCTGTTTTGTCTCTCTGTAGCAGAGCTGTTTCTCACCTCCACTTACCCCGCTTTTTTTAATATAGTTAAACATTTCACGTACACTCTCAAAGTGAAGTTTGTACTTTTTTACTTCAAACTCAGCACGATAGTATTTCCCGATCGTTTCTCTCAATACCGCTTCAGGATATATGGGTGAAGTGATCTGGGCTGTTTCATGCATCGTCTTAAACGTATTGGATGTAAAAATAGCAAAATAGGCACGGGAGGCCTTTTTTGAGATCCCAGAGAGTGTGAAATCCAGATCTTTGCTCCACTGCAGTGCTGAAGAGGAGATAAGAAGATTCCCCGGTGCAAATGAAAGATGCTCAAAGGTTTGAAGTTTATTGAAATCGGCACATATTTTTTTGATCTTATTTGAAGAGGGGTGTATTTCCAGCATCTCCGGGGAAGAATCCAGTGCAAGAAGCTGATCAAAGGAAAGGTCATTACGTTTTTCTAGGTTCTTATAGACCTCCCCGCTCCCGCATCCGATATCTATAAGTGTCGTATAGTGAGAGGAGGGAAGTTGTTCTACCAATGCTTTGGCGACCTCTGCCTGAATAACATTATAGGTATCATACTCATGTGCGAAACGAGAAAACTCTTGAATAACAGTAGACATGGTTTTTCTCCTTCTCCATGAAATGATACACTTCATCACCATTTCAAACTTTTTTGGGTATAATCGCCGAAATTATACCCAAATTTAATGGGCTATCCAATCACATAAAGAGGCATAGATGACATCAACACTTTTAATCGTACAAATTATACTTGCAATAGCGATCACCATCGCGGTACTGCTGCAAAAAAGTTCAAGCATAGGTCTTGGCGCATACAGTGGAAGCAATGAATCTGTATTTGGAGCAAAAGGACCTACTGGTTTTCTTGCTAAACTGACTTTTACGCTCGCATTTGCATTTATCGTGAATACTTTAGTACTGGGATACCTGTACACTACCGCCAATACGGCATCTATTGCAGATACTATCATTCCTGCAAACAATGCCGCTGTACCGGCA
>JBNLDB010000220.1:0-2831 GCA_050304115.1 Sulfurovum sp.
TTCCCCATATCAAACGTTTTGATATTCCGCTTATCGGGCTGACAGGAAATGTACATTCATCGCTCGGCTCTTACGCAGATGTTTTTCTTGATATTTCTGTAGAGAAAGAGGCCTGTCCCCTGGGTGCTGCACCTACCACATCCACCACACTGACCATGGCACTGGGTGATGCCTTGGCAGTAGCACTCATGGAACAAAGAGGGTTTAAACAAGAGGACTTTGCCTCTTTCCACCCTGGAGGCTCGCTGGGAAGAAAACTTTTTGTGAAGATCAAAGATCTCATGAGAACAACCGACCTGCCTATCATCAAAGATACGACCAACCTGAAAGATGCCATTGTCGCCATGAGCGAAGGGAAACTCGGGACGGTGCTTATCGTAGATTCAGACGATAAATTTATCGCTATTTTAAGCGATGGTGACCTGAGACGGGCATTGATGAAAGAAGGGTTCAGCCTGGACCACTTGGCCATAGAGTATGCCAGCCGGAATCCTAAAAGCTATACCAATACAGAGTTACTGGCAAGTGAAGCCCTGGAAATTATAGAAGAGGGGCGCATACAACTTTTACCTATCACAAATGATGCAGACAAGATCATCGGTGTATTGCACATCCATGACCTGGTTAATGCCGGTATCAAAAGCAAATAAAAAATGAGACACAATGAGACTAAACAAATATATATCGCATAACACCAAATATTCAAGAAGAGAAGCAGACAAGCTTATAGAAGAGGGAGAGGTCACTTTAAACAAAAAAGTCTTGAAAGATTTTGGCTATGAAGTAGAAGAAGGTGACCATATCTATGTCAAAGGCAGACCGGTCAAGCCGAGCAAAGAAGTAACGGTGATCGCTTACAACAAACCTAAAGGGGTCCTGGTCACAAAAAAAGATGACAGGGGTCGTGCGACCATCTATCATAAACTGCCAGGCAAATACAGACACTTTGTACCTGTAGGTAGACTGGACTATGCCTCAGAAGGACTTTTGCTCCTGACAGACTCTCCAGATGTCGCAACAGCCCTCATGGAGAGTAGTTTGGACCGAACCTATAACTTGAAGATAGACAAACCTGTCACCTCGGAGATGATTACCGCGATGCAAGAGGGACTTGTCCTTGAGGATGCCAGTGCTGGCGCCCATGAAAAAAGCAAGATCCGCAGTATGGAGTTCGCACCTTTTGTGCACTTTGAGATACGGGCAGAGGGGAAAAACTTTACGAAGCTTCGTGTGACTATCGCTGAAGGGAAGAACAGGGAGCTGAGACGTTTCTTTGCACATTTTGAAGCCAAAGTCCTTGATCTTAAACGTGTCGCCTTCGGGGGCATAGAATTGAACAACCTGCCTACGAACAAAACACGTTACTTTTCACGCAAAGAATATGATGATCTTCATAAGTTCATGAAACGCAGAAAAAAGAATGCCGAAATAGAAGTAAAGAACAAAACCAATGCACTGAAACAAGAGACACAAAAATCTGATGCATCAAAAAAGTTGAATAAAAAAGATTAAGTTTTGCCAAACCTTGCACTGAAATATCGTCCCAAAACACTCGATGCACTCATAGGCCAACCACACCTTCTAGGCGAGGATGCCATCCTGCGGAAACTGATCACCACAGGCACCCTCTCCCATACTTTCTTTTACGGACCGCCGGGATGCGGTAAAACAACACTTGCAAGGGTAATCGCCACCCTTCTGGATAGACCTTTTTATGAGATGAATGCCACCACGCTCAAGATCGAGGATCTGCGTAAAATCTTTAAAGAGTATACCAATGCCTTGCAAAAGCCTCTTATCTTCATAGATGAGGTCCATAGACTCAGCAAGAACCAACAAGAGGTGCTCTTGCCGTTTATGGAGAACCAGGCAGCCCTGATCATCGGAGCCTCTACTGAAAACCCTTACTACTCGCTTACCGCTGCGATGCGTTCCCGTTCGCATCTTTTTATGCTTGAAGCGATCGATGAACAAACGTTGCATACCTATCTTGACACCATTATGCAACGCGAAGATATCCGTATAGAAGAGGAGGCAAAGGAGTACCTTGTCTTTTCCAGTGGTGGAGATGTCCGGGCCATGCTCAACCTGCTTGAGAGTGCTGCCGCAGTTGAAAACCCTATTCGTCTTTCCACCCTCAAACAGATACGCCCTCATGCCATGCAGGCAGGAAGTTCTGAGAGTGAAAGCCACTATGAGTTGACCTCTGCCATGATCAAAAGTATTCGGGGGTCTGATATCGATGCCTCCATCTATTATCTTGCAAGACTGATAGACGGGGGAGAGCCCGCAGAATTCATTGCAAGACGTTTAGCGATACTGGCCAGTGAAGATATTGGAAACGCCAATCCCCCTGCCCTCAACCTTGCCAGCTCTACGTTGAACATTGTCAAACATATAGGGTACCCTGAAGCAAGGATCTCTCTTTCCCAGTTGGTCATCTACCTCGCCTCATCACCCAAGTCCAACAGTGCCTATATGGCGATCAACCATGCACTTAAGGATATAGCAGCCGGAGAGATACACCCTATTCCATCCCATATTAAAACGCATGCAAAAAACTATCTCTATCCCCATGACTTTGGCGGATGGGTCAAACAATCCTATCTTTCAGTACCCAAGAAATATTATGATACACAACAGATAGGTTTTGAAAAAACCCTTTGGCAATGGCATGAGAAAATAGTCCCTAAATCATAAAACACATTTTTCACACATTTCTGTGGTCTTCCCATGCGAGAACGTATCGTATGCACATCAACCCACCGGTGCACATATGCACCTCTCCTATCCGGGCTGTCAAACAAAGATTCGAGAGTCACTGCCTCTTT
>JBNLDB010000221.1:0-2831 GCA_050304115.1 Sulfurovum sp.
CGTTCTATGGCTGGTTTGAGATGGGATCAACGATCTTGACCTTTTCAGAAAAAGGAAGTATATTCCCGGAAGTCGCGATCAATCAAAAAGTAAAATTTACCGATATTTTGGGTAAAGTATTATAGAAGTTTATCAATAAAGGGAGAGAGGATGAAAATTAAAGAGATAGAAGAGTATGCACAGGTCCGCGCAAAGGCGAGAGCCTACCTTTGTTATATCATAGGAAGACATATTTCTCAAACGATTACCAACGGTGATATTTCTACTGTACTTGCAAAGTTGGAACCGCTTCATGAGAGTATCCCTACTGCAGAGGCGATCTATGCACTGGATGGAAAAGGTATACAGATCACTGAAAATATCTCCAAGGATAAAAAGCTTCATGGGATCGGTAAAGGTGAAGATAGAAGTGACAGGGCTTACTATTATAAAACACAAAGGGAACACCGTTGTACCCTCACAGAACCATACCCATCCAATATCAGTAATACGATGGTTGTCACGGCATCATTTCCCATCGTAGATGAAAAAGATAATTTGATCAGCATTATTTGTGTAGATATCTCTTTGGCAAATATTTTACGCATGGTGCATCCAAGTTCTATCGACTCAGTTTCGGGAAAATTAAGTAAAGTTGCCTATACCGCATTCTCTTTGGCACTGTCAGGGGTTTCACTGTTACTCTTTGTCAAAGGTGTGACGGCATTCTTGCATTTTGGCGTTGATTTTACTGCGATTGATATTAATGAGATGTTTAAAGCCACGATCCTTTTGACCCTCTCTCTGGCTATTTTTGACCTGGTCAAAGCGATATTTGAGGAAGAGGTCTTGGGTAAGGAGAAAAAAGGGGCCACCGGCGAGGGACACCAGACAATGATTCGCTTTTTAGGCTCCATTATCATTGCGCTCTCCATTGAAGCCTTGATGCTTGTCTTTAAGTTTGCACTCACAGACCCGGCCCAGCTTGTGTATGCGGTCTATCTTATCACCGGTGTGGCACTGCTTTTAGTGAGCCTTTCTGTCTATGTGAAGTTCATACAGCCAAGACTTAAAGATTCGGAGAAGATGAACTAGTGGATAAAAAACTGATCATTTTTGATATGGATGGTACCTTGGTCAACTCTTCGTTGACCATTGCCAATGCGATCAATTATGTACGTAAGAACCTGGGTTTTGAACCGATGGCACAAGAGCATATTTTAAGATTGGTCAATGACCATACCATCAATCCTGCACAAACCTTTTACCATGCAAAAGCCTTTGACCGGGACCATGAAAAATGGTTTTCGGAGTACTATACGAAAAACCATGCAAGCGAATTGGTACTCTATGAGGGTATCAAAGAGCTGCTTGATACGCTGAAAGGTAAAGGACACGATCTGGCAGTAGCGACCAATGCCTACAGAGGTTCAACAATAGAATCACTGACCCATCTGGAAGTGTATGAACATTTTGATGCGATCGCCTGTTATGATGATGTACCGCAAGGAAAACCCCACCCGGACATGCTTCATAAAATACTGGATGAACTGGGGCATAGCAGCCATAATGCACTTTTTATCGGTGACGGCCCGCGTGATGAGATGGCGAGCAAAAGGGCAGAGATAGACTATATCATGGTCGACTGGGGTTTTACGGACCATACAGATGCTGTACGCAGTGTCGATGAACTGCACACCTTACTGCTACGTTAACCATACATCCCCTTAGTTTTGGAGATCCTGCCTTTTAAAAACAGTAGTAATGCTGTCATTAATGCAACACACGATACGATCAAAAAAAGTGTTTGAATCCCGTACAGGTGTACAATAGGCTGCAGGAGCAGCGGAGAAGAAAATTGTCCCAGAAAGAAGCTTGAGGCAAGTACGCCTGAAGCTTTACCCCTTTTATGGGCCGGTACTTTCGAAAGAAACCATGAATTGGTATTGACAAGGATCAAACCAAATCCGATACCGATGAATGCCGTACTGTAAAAAAGCTGTGCAATGGAGTGGGCTAGGGAAATGATGAAGAGACCTATGCCAAAAAAGATAAATGTAATGATATAGATATGCACATAGGAGAACCTCGCTTTAAGTTTGGCATACTGTCTGGAGGTCAGTGCATTGAAGATCATTGCTGTGGCAATGACCAATCCTATCGTACTTGGTTTACCATGCAATGTTTCAATAATAAGATAAGGCAATTGGGTAGGCAGCATATAAAAAAGTACCATCGCAAAAAAAGCCGTGAAGTAGACAGGCCAGAGACTGCTTTCGATCTCCATGTCACCTTCGATATGCTTATGCTTCTTGGGCTCATACAGTGAGGTAAGCAGCAGAGGTAGGAAGAAGAGAGGTAAGATATAGATGGCAAAAGGGTAAGACCAGTGAAGTTGTGCAAGAAGACCTCCGGATGTAATAAATACGATCCCTCCCAGTGCTACGGCCATCCCCTGAATAGACATGAATTTATGCCGTGCCATTTCATCAAGGTAATCGCCGATGAGTGCAGTAGAACTGGTCATAAGCAGTGCAACGGCTACACCCAGTACCGCTCGCCCCACAAGAATGGCATAGAAGTTATCCAGATAAAACCCTGAGCTTCCGCCCAGAACGAAGAGGATAACCCCTGTATAGAGCGGTTTCAGTCTGCCAAATCTGTCTACAATGATACCTGCTATCGGGGCAAAAAGTGCAATGATAATGGAGGGGATCGTCAACATCAGCTTTGAAAGAAATTCGATATGGGGTAGAGAACTGAATGTTTGACTGATGAGAGGAAGAGAAGAAACGACAGTTATGCCGGACATCACACCCATCGTTGCGATCAGTAGCAGTGAGACCTGTATC
>JBNLDB010000222.1:0-2805 GCA_050304115.1 Sulfurovum sp.
CAACAAAGAATGTTAAGAATGAGAATACTGTTTTTGCAATATCTGACATACCTGATGTATAAAGGTGATGACCCAATACAAGGTAACCGATACCTGCAATTGATGCTGAAGAAAGAGCGATCGTTCTGTATCCGAATACCTCTTTTCTTGAGAAAGTAGGAATGATTTCAGACATAATACCAAATGCCGGAAGGATCATAAGATAAACCGCCGGATGAGAGTAGATCCAGAATAAGTGTTGGAACAATACCGGGTCTCCCCCTTTAGCCGGATCAAAGATACCAATACCAAAATATTTTTCCAAAATAGCCAATACAAGTGTAATACCAACAACCGGTGTTGCAAGAAGCTGGATCCATGCTGTTGCGTAGATACCCCATACAAATAGTGGCATTTTAAAGAAAGTCATACCTGGTGCTCTAAGTCTGTGAATCGTAACAAGAAAGTTAAGTCCAGTAAGGATAGATGCAAAACCAAGAACAAATGCAGCTACAAGAGCCATAATAACGTTTGTGCCTGTATTCATAGAGTATGGTGCATAGAATGTCCAACCTGTATCCGCTACACCTTCACCTATAAATAGTGATGCAAGTGCAATACAACAACCCGCAATATAGAGCCAGAATGTAAACCAGTTCAATCTTGGGAAAGATACATCTTTCGCACCGATCATCAATGGCATAACGATGTTTCCAAATATCGCAGGGATCCCCGGGATAATAAAAAGGAAGATCATAATTACACCATGAAGTGTAAATGCCTGGTTGAACGTGTTTCCATCCATATATTGTCCCCCTGGTGCAAACAGTTCAAGTCTCATTGCAAATGCTGTAAATACAGCTACAAAAAAGAATACAAACATCACAGCTGCATACATAATACCAATTCTTTTATGGTCGATAGTAAGCATCCACTGCATGAATGTACTCTTAGGGTGCCCGATGGCACAGTGTGTTTCGTCGAAATAAGTTTTACTCATCTATGTCTCTCCTTTGGTTTAGATGTTCTTCTTGATCTCTTCTTCCTGCCTTGATAAGCCAGATAAAAAAGATAATAGTGATCGTTAATATTACTGTTGCTGCTATCTTCTCCCAGGCAAAAACATAGGTTTTGCCTTTTGGATCGTAAGCGAAGCAGTAAAGTAATGTTTTAGCTATGGTCGGTCCAACCTTTCCTTGTGCTGACTCCAACACTGCCATTTTAACGTCGAAAGGAAGCTGTTCGATACCGTTAAGGTAACGTGTGATCTTCCCTTCTGGTGAAATAATGATCAATGATGCTGCATGGATCCACTCAACCACACCTGCTTGGGATACTTCCTTTTTATACGTAAATCCGACTTTATCAGCCAAAATAGCCGAAGAGTTGTTTTCACTGAGTAAAAAGTGCCATGCATCCTTCACATAAGGTCTGGTCATCGCTGCCAACATCGTTTTTCTTTTCGCTTTTGCTAATGGTGGTGTTTCATCCGGTGCAAAACTGATAGTCAATACTTTGTAGTCAGTATTTTCAGCCAAGTCAAGTTTAGACAACATTTTTGCCATATCTTCTAGTTGTGGTGTACAGATACCTGCACATCTAAAGTAGTTCAAAGAGATAATCGTTGGTTTTCCATCCATATACTCTTTGAGGGTTCTACTTTTCCCGTCTTCATCTATAAATGTTAAATCAAGCGGAACGTATTCACCTAATTTTTCATTTACACCTAAAGACTCTGCTTGTAGTACAGTTAGAAACAGTAATACAAGCATCACAATTTTCTTCATCTACACTCCCCCGTTTATGTCTATATTTGTAAAAATACAAACAATTTTATGTAACAATCACTTAAATGGCAATGAAAAAATATTGATTAAACTGTATTTACTTAATAAAAAAGACTTTTAAGTTACAGAAAGTAATTTTTTTAATTTTATATAAGTTTTTTTAATTTTATACATTATCTGAAGTGAAGTAACTAGAGGGAAATGTGTATTTTGAGGGAAAGTTGACACTTTCCCCTTATTGGTTTTGTTGAATAGGTGATGATAATTCTAAAACAGGTAGAGTGAGAAAAGTTTAGGCTTTGCCTTTTGCACTTTGAATAGAATGGATATATTGGTAATCTACTGCAATATTTTGTTCTTTAGGTAGATTGCTTGAGAGTCTCTGCAGCATACCCTCAAAATCCTCAAACAGATAGTTCGCCATGGAACCCGGGATAGGATTGATCTCATTAAGCAGGACTTCATTGTCTACAACAAAAAAGTCACAGCGAATGATACTTCCTTTGAAAAGAGGATCATATATCTTTTTGAAACTCTCTTGGATCTTCACTTTTAGCGCATCAGAAATATCCGCTGCTAAAACTTGAGAATCTCTGGAAAAGTCCATGTATTTTTTTTCAAAATCAAGGAACTCTTCTTTATGCGGCTCTTCCACGATGGAAAGCTCCCAATCATTCGTATATGATCCTGCCTGGTTAAACTCTTTTACCCCTTCGATAAAAGGTTCTATGATCACGTCTGTGTCAAATTCAAAGGCCACATCCAGGGCGTAATCAAGTTGGGAAGCTTCTTTGACGATACTCACACCAATACTCGAACCCAAACGGACCGGCTTGATAATCACAGGGTACTCCATAGAGATCTTTCTCTCATCATTTTTGGAAAGATATTCATAGGCTACAGTTTTGACCCCTACACTTTCTGCTAAAAACTTGGTGTAGAGTTTGTTATAAGAGAGTGCCGAAGCCTCTATACGAGGAGAGATGAAAGGGACATTATAAAACGCCATCAGTGATGCTATCTTGCCATCCTCTCCATC
>JBNLDB010000223.1:0-2778 GCA_050304115.1 Sulfurovum sp.
CTCTCCTCCCCACCCTCTTTTATTTTTCTTCAATAGTGATATCTTAAGCTATGATATACATCGGTGCATTATGCACATGTAACATAGCACTACCGCGACCTACCGCAAAACCATAGAGATCATGCTCTTTGATGATACTGATACCACTCATCATATCAAGAAAAGAGAGTACACTGTTTTGTAGAATTCTAGACTCTTTAATATTTTTAAACGTTATATTGATCGTATGAAGATCTTCCCCCTCATCATCTTGTACGACGAGCGTAACGACTTTTGAAGCATCTGATAGTGATTGAACTGAGCGGATCTGAGCATCTTTAAAGTGGTTATACTTCTCCAATAAGCTATTAATTTGTTCCTGTTCCATTTTCTGCCTTTATCTAAATGTGACATCTTAGCGAAAGAAGACTTACTTATACCCATCGATCGTCGTGCATAAGATTTCAAGATTTTTTGGTGCTTGACAGATACTCTTAGAATGACGTACACATTCAGCTATAAACAATCCATATAATATTTAATAAAGAATAATATGCTATGCTACATGTAGAACTCTCTATAGAAAGGATTAAAGATGAGTAAATTAGATTTAACACTGACAGAAGCAGTATTGCCTGGGCTCAATAAGATGAATATAGATGTTAATGATACATTTATGAAACGATCAAATAGAGATAGCATGAAACCATCAGAGATGGATTTAGAGATCTGGCGTGAAATCTTTAAAGAGGACCAGGTAAAAATACACGGTTGCAGGTGTGGTTGCAGATAAATATAGTGCGCTCAAGTGAAAGACTTGAGCCTCATATTGAAAGCAATAAGCCTTATTGCTTTTGAGTGGGTTCGAATAGTGCAATTTGCTCCAAAGCTTGATCAAAGTAATCTGGTGTCAATTCAAAGGCATTGATCCCCAAATCGGCTATTCCATAAAGTTTATCTGTATCTTTAGGTGAGACCAAGGCGAATATCGTCTGTTCAGACCTTAGGTCTTTGATCTGTTTTAAAAGGCCAACCTGTTCGGGTTCAACACTAAGGTCACTAAGGACAATATCATACTGGTTTGCATTAAAAAGTTTTAATGCCTCTTCTTTTCCTAAAACTTTATCAACCTTATTGAACAATGTATTGAACATTTTGGTCTCTGCGTCAAACATCGATCTCTCATCCTGGATGAAAAGCAAATTCCTTTTTTTATCTCTATTCATTTTATTCCTTTGATTCAAAACACATGATCTATGAAGAGGGTGATCTAAATCTTCTTCTTCGTGTTGAGAAACTGTTTAGCGAACTGATCCCCTTTTTTCTTGAATCCTTCAGCGATATCAGCGACATAGACCTCATCGGCTGTCTTAGAGAATAGCTCTAGCCATCTCGTAAACGTTTCTCGTTTTAAATGAGGCATCTTGACATGTGCCCCGACAAAATTTCCGTAATACGTGTTTTCTCCGAGCATTTTAGCCAACCAAAAATCGGCTAAAAGATCTATATGCTCAAACCACTCCTCACTACTTAGATCCTCACCGATCTCATCAATAAAAAAAGGAGCCAACACTTCATCTTCTATCGCTTTCTCATAAAACAAAGTCATCAAGATTCGAAGAGTTTCTCTATTTATCGTGCTTTGAAGTTCTATGCTTGATCCTTTTTATACAAACCATCTATACGCACAAGTGTCATCAAGGTAAAAGATGCTTTTTTTTGAAATGGAATTATAGCAAGATTTATAAAAAACAGGAACATACCTTTTTCCAACTTCTATCTAAAGTGTTGCATCTGCAGTCAAATGCCTACGAAGTGACTTATTGGTTTTTTTGTGGTATAATGAGTAACTATAGAAGATATTTAAATGTTCCAGGAATACTATGCCAATAACGATTAAAAAGCCCAAAACACTTAAAGCTTACTTGAAAACAGAGTTTGATGCACCTAAGGTCTGCCTCGTTTCAATCATCAATGATAAGCATGTTTCATGGGAATTTTGTATGAGAATGCTCAAAGAAGTGTTTCATAAAGATCAGGAAGAGGCAGAAGCTATTGCCCATGAGATCGTAACCAATGGTGAAGGATTTTGTGGCGGGTACATGTTTGAAATAGCCCAGACCAAAGCAGAGATGATCGAAGAAAAAGCGAAAAAAGAGGGGTTTTCTCTCGTATGTTTGATCGAAGAAGTTTAACTTCCGATCTCTCTTCCTCTCTTCATTTTACATCCTCATTTATCCTTTAACTATAGCAACGTATTGATATCTGTCAGTAAGTATAAACTTTTGTAGCTATAATCTTTTTTGAAAACCTAATTGTATGGAGATAAAATGTTAATTCAACAACAAGATGTACAACAAGTGGCAAATGCTATGATGAATATGCTGCATGAAGATGAGATGGAAGTGATCAACAACTTTTATGATGCTGTTAAAGCCAAAGATGTAGAAAAAGTTGATGAACTCTTCCCGGGATTCTTAGCTGAAATCGAGACACACTTTAAAACAGAAGAAGATATGATGGAACAAAGTGCTTACTCGGACATGCAGATGCATAAAAGTGATCATGATGTCATACGAAAAAAATTAGAAAAGTTTCATAAAAGATGGGAAGTACTTAAAGGTCCAACAGAGCTGCAAGGTTTTTTAGAAAAAGATTTTAAAAAGTGGTATACACAGCATATTTCAAAATGGGATGCACAAACTGCTCCAAACATTGGCTGATACGCCTATTCAAAAGAACCGTTCACTCTAGGACGGATACAAACTTTTGAATAGACTTTATAGAGTGAGACCTTGA
>JBNLDB010000224.1:0-2769 GCA_050304115.1 Sulfurovum sp.
ATCTTCAATGGCATCAGAAAGAGTTTGCCATCCTTTGGTCTCTTGTTGGGTAATGAGCTTAATGTTGTCACTATGGGTTTGGTTGGCAGCAATGTAATGGAGGGGGTCATCGCTTTGGAGGAGGCTTGAGAGTCTTTTTCTGTTGGCTATGATGTTGTCAATATCTTCACCCGTATGTAAAGCGAGACTAAAAGTATAGGGAAGATCATGAGACTTTGTGGTCACTGCATGTAGCAGGGAAGGGGAATTTTTAAAGTGCGTAAATGTGAAAAAATCTAGCATGTGCTACCTTATATCCTTTTTGATATAATACCCTAAAAATAGAGGGAACTTGCATGGAATCTTGGTTGGACTTTGATAAACGTATCTTTAAACATTTTTCCTACCTTCTTGTTCTGCAAATCATACCGCTTCTGGTGATCTCATCGTATCTGGTGAATGAGATCAATCCATACCTCTTTAAAAAGCAGATGGTCTACTACTTCATTGCAGCTATTGCTTTTCTTGTTTCCGCTTTTATACCATGGAGACAGATCATTTGGTGGTTTGTTCCCATCTTTTACCTAGGTAATCTGGGGTTGCTTGTTGCAGTGGAGTTTGTAGGAAAGACGATCCTGGGTGCACAAAGATGGATCGAGATCCCCGGTATAGGCGTCACCATTCAGCCTTCAGAGTTCATCAAAGTCAGTGTGATCATGATGCTGGGATACCTTATAGGCAGAAACCCTCCAGGTGAAAAAGGGTATGGTATTTTAAACTTTATCAAACTTTCCATTGTGATCGTGATTCCTTTTTTACTCATTGCCAAAGAACCGGACCTGGGTACGGCACTTGTTTTGCTTATTACCGGGTATGGTGTATTGTTTGTTGTTGGGATCAACTGGAAGATATGGGTTTCGATCGTCATCATTCTTGGGCTCAGCGCACCGCTGCTTTACAGTCAGTTAAAGCCTTATCAAAAAAAACGTGTGACAGACTTTATCGGAAAACCGAGTTACCATGTCAGACAAGCACTGATTGCTATCGGTTCAGGTGGTGTTGAAGGGAAAAGCAAAGAAGAAGCAACACAAACACAACTGAAGTTCCTTCCGGTCTCTTCGACAGATTTTATCTTTGCGTATCTGGGGGAAAGATTCGGTTTTAAAGGGATGATCACGGTCATTGTGCTCTATGTGCTGCTCATTTTTAATCTGCTCTATCTTTCGGCCAAGCATGCCAATGATTATCTGATCAAAGCCTTTGCCTCCGGATTGGCATTTTTGTTCTTTGTCTATATGGGTGTCAATATCTATATGGTGATCGGTCTGGCCCCTGTAGTAGGGCTCCCTCTGCCTATGTTCAGCCATGGAGGAACCTCGTTCATTATATTTTCTGTAATTTTTGGAATTTTACAAAATTTAATTGCATTTAAAGACTACAGTAGATATAATTCTGACGCGAAAATCAGTATGATTTCCAAAGACCAACCATAGCACCTTACGGGTCGGTAGCTCAGTTGGTTAGAGCACTCGGCTCATAACCGAGTGGTCGGGAGTTCGAGTCTCCCCCGACCCACCACCTTAATCCCCCTAAAACACGTACTTTCTGATTATCCAAACTTTAAATCTGCTAATTTTTTTATAATTTATTTATGACTAGTGGGAGAACATAGTTATCGTCTGAAGTAGAAGTTCTTTTATAAGGTTTTAGAAATGAATGAATGGAAGATTTTTTTTAACAGAGAGTAGAGATTTTACTATGTGGCACAGCAGAGTCAAGAAGACACTGTTAAATTTTATCTATTAGGAGATTTTATTCTATTATTTTTAGGTTAAGCCAAGATGGTGGATTGTAAAAATTAAGTTCACTTTGCTCCCAGTCATTTCTTTCACTATGACGAGTATGTAAGATCCCTTTAATCAGAGTATATTGTATCCCTGTGATACAACTAATAAGATTATGCCCTTCTTTTAACGCTTCAAAAACAGCTTCTTTACTTTTCATACGTTTTTCCTTTAAGCAATTCATAAAAAGACCTATTGGTCTCTTTATAGAAGTGTTTAAAACATGGACAGATTTCTCTGTCCATTAGATGGTCTTAAAGACCAGTAACGTTCTCAGCCTGTGGGCCTTTTTGACCTTCACCGATCTCAAAAGTCACTTTTTGACCCTCATTAAGAGAGACACGGTCGTAACCGTTGCTATTAATTTGACGATAGTGTACAAATACATCATTTCCGCCATTTTCTTGTTCGATAAAACCGAAACCTTTTTCACTGTTGAACCATTTTACTGTTCCGTTTACTTGAGTTGCCATTGCAATTCCTTTTAGTTGTTGATATACACTTCATTACTGATGTGCTGAAAATATAAATTGGAGTGTTCTTTTTCGGGTGGATAATACTGTAAACTAAAGGTAAGCAATAAAAGTCTAGCCAAAGATGAAACTCTAAATCATCTTTCAATGTATTATTATAGCTGAATATTTTGATAATAGCAAATTATATGAAAAAATAGATATTATTTATGTCACTTGTAAGTTTTAAAAATGAGACATAATTTTTCTCGTTCCACATCTCCTTAGGTGGAATGCATAGGCAACCATAACATAATCTTCGCCATAAAAAGTCTACCAAAATCTATCTACCTCAATTAACCCTTCTTGTCCATGATAGTCTCTGGCACTAGAATACCTCCAATGTACAGCTTCATCTACATATCCACGATTTACAGGATTTTAATGTATATACTCGATCTTACTTTTCAATATAAGATCATTTGTAGTTTTAT
>JBNLDB010000225.1:0-2766 GCA_050304115.1 Sulfurovum sp.
GACTACCGATAGTATGTACAAAAGTGGACTTACAGGCTTCAGGTACCTTCGGATTGGCATAGTCTCCTGTCCATAGTATCGTATTAGTGATAGGTATTTTTTTACATACTTCTGGTATCTCGCGTTTTACAACAACCTGTTTTATCTTACCGTTTGCATCTACTGTTTTTACAGCTATACCTTCATACTCAAAGCCATTATTTCCAGCCATGAGAGAAGTAGTGATAAGTAATGAGATAAGAGTCGTTTTATAAAACATCCATTTCCTTTAGTAAAGACTGGTGTACTGTTAATATAGTAGTATAGGGAGTATGGAAAAACTGTGTAACGAAAGAAAAGAGACGCCAGC
Organism: Sulfurovum sp.; assembly: GCA_050304115.1. Classification (GTDB taxonomy): domain Bacteria; phylum Campylobacterota; class Campylobacteria; order Campylobacterales; family Sulfurovaceae; genus Sulfurovum. Next base: position 350 of record JBNLDB010000225.1, read on the forward strand.
TTTTCTATCTATGTGAAAATGTTGGCGTAGGGTAAGATTTATATATTGGCTGCAACTTTATACGTAGGATCATCTTCTTCATAAGAACAGAAAGGACCTGCAATTTTTAACAATTTTTTACAGTCTTTAGAGAGATGTCTGAGTGTAAGCTTTTTACCTGCTTGCTTGTATTTATCTGTCAATGCATCGATAGCTTCTGCACCGGAACTGTCCATGACCCTTGCATCCTTAAAATCTATGACAACGATGTCTGGGTCATTTTCTATATCAAATTGTTCATTAAATGAAGTGACGGAAGCAAAGAAAAGCGGTCCTTCCAGTGTATAGATCTTTCTTCCATCCTCATCGGTTGAAGTACGGGCAAAGATCTTTGCATGTTCCCAGGCAAATACCAGGGCAGAGATGATGATACCTGCGATCACTGCCACTGCAAGGTCCTCAAGTACAGTGATGATCGTCACGACAACCAATACAAAGGCATCAGAACGAGGCATGTACTTGATACGCTTCAATGAAGAGAATTCAAAGGTACCGATACTTACCATGAACATAATACCCACGAGTACCGCTATAGGAATAACCGCAATAATATGTGAAAAACTCACCACAAGAATGATAAGCAGCACCGCTGCGGTGAAAGAAGAAAGACGACCCAGACCGCCTGAAGTAAAGTTGATGACCGACTGGCCTATCATGGCACATCCTGCCATACCGCCAAAGAGTCCCGAAGTAGAGTTCCCGATACCAAGTGCAATACACTCTTTGTTACCTGAACCACGCTCTCCTCCCATCTCATCCAATACAGAGAGTGTCAGCAGTGACTCAATAAGCCCGACCAGTGCAACGATAAGTGCAGTTGGCAGGATCACAGCCATAGATGTCCACGTAAAGAGTTCGGACAGAGGCATCACGAACGAAGGCATAGAGACATTTGAAAGGTCTGCAAGGTCACCAACCGTTCTAGTATCGATATGCATAAAGTAAGTGATCAGTGTCAGTACAATGATCGCTACAAGTCCTGCAGGAACCGCTTTACTGAACTTTGGTAAGAAGTGCATAGTTAACATGGTCACAGCCACAATGATATACATCACATAGTTTTCAGTAAAACTCGCAGAGATGATCTCTATCCAGCTGCTGTACTGGTCCATATTTTGAGGTGCAAGAAAAGGAAACTGTGCCATGGCTATAACGATCGCAAGACCATTTACAAAACCAAAGAGGGCAGGTTGTGGAACAAGACGGATAAACTTACCCATCTTCATCACACCGATCGCTATCTGTATCAGTCCGGCTATAATGGACGTCAGAAGAATATAGTGCAATACCATCATGCTCAGTGCTTCAGTATCCAGATCCGGATACATCGACTTGACAGAGAGTCCAAGCCCTATAAATACCACTGCTACGGAGCCTGTAGCACCGGAGATCATCCCGGGTTTACCACCAAGAAGTGCGGTGATCAGCCCAATGATAAATGCACCGTAAAGTCCAACTACGGGTGAGACACCAGCAATAAATGAAAATGCTATCGCTTCTGGAACAAGGGCAACAGCAACCAATGCACCGGAGAGAATGTCATTTTTGATATTTTGTGTAGAATAATTTTGAAGATCAAACAAGAAAGTCCCTTTGGTAAGAAATTGTCGAATGGTACCATAATAGTTTGGAATATCTAATTTAACGCATTTCTAATTGGGTGTTGGTTTAATATCCAAAAGTCTTATACTATAATATGATACCGAATAAGAGAGATTGATGATGACATTTGCAGAACAGATACTGGATTTTTATTTTACACTATCAAAAGAACCACCCCTTCCAAAAGAGGTAGAGGTGATCTATCCTTTTGATAACCCTCAGACCAAAGAGATGATGGAGATTTTTTTTAACAAATACTACAATGATACAAACCCGCGTACCTATCTCATAGGCATCAACCCTGGCAGGCTTGGTTCTGGTGTGACGGGAGTAGGGTTCAGTGATGCCTATCATTTAGAGCATGTATGCGGTATAGCTAACAATTTTGATAAACGTATAGAACTGAGTGCCGCTTTTATGTTCGAAGTCATGGAGGCCTATGGCGGGGTGGAGAAGTTCTATGGTGATTTCTTTTTTACAACGACGATGCCTCTTGGCCTGCTTAAAAAAGGGAAGAACTATAACTACTATGATGAAAAAGAGACCCTGACAAGCCTAGAGCCTTACATCACACATACGCTACTAGAACAGATGTCAATACCACAAGCCAAGCCAAACATCATCTGCGTAGGAACTGGCAAAAACCTCAAGTATCTTGAAGCCTTTAACAAAAAGTACCACTGTTTTGAAAGTATAGAGGTGGTGCCCCATCCAAGGTGGGTCATGCAGTATAGACGTAAAGAGAAAGAGAAGTATATAGGCCAGTATATCGATAG
>JBNLDB010000226.1:0-2743 GCA_050304115.1 Sulfurovum sp.
TGAGCTTTGCTCTCTCTTTTTGATTGAGTTTGTCGATCTTCGTAAATACTGTCAGGTATTTCTGATCAGGACGAATAAATTCAGAGATATACTGTTCCACATCATCATCTATCTTGGCATGTGGATGGCGGGCATCACGAAGATGGATAAAAAGACGGATAGAGACACGCTGTTGAATAAACTCAACAAGGTTCTTCTGCCATACTTCTTTCAATGACTTTGAAACCTTTGCATACCCAAATCCCGGTAGATCCACAAAACGTACAGGGTAGCTCTGTTCGTTATAGAGATATCTCGTTTCAAAAAAGTTGATCAATTGTGTTTTCCCCGGTGTAGCGGAACTTTTGGCCAAGTTCTTTCTTTGTGTCAATGAATTCAGTGTAGAACTTTTCCCGACATTGGAACGTCCTAAAAAAACCACTTCACTCATATCTTCAGGTAAAGAATCTGCAATACTCTGTGCAGACTTGATAAATGCCGCTTCTACTACTCGGGGTGTACTCACTATTTGTCCTTCATCTCAAAAATAAACTTTGCAGGCTCTTTTCGGTTACCTTTTACATCTACACTTCCAGTAGACATATCCAAAACGATCTTATCACCATTGAGATGACTTTTCTTCACCAGGTCATTCAGGATTGCTTTACCGATCAGCACATAAAGAGATTGAACGATATTGTACTCCACTTTATCTGCACTTCCTTTAAAATGTTTTTCATCCTTTTTAAACTCAAATTTTACTGAACCCATGGCTTCATATTTTTTGGTTTCATTGTTGTCATCAAAGTAGACTATCACCCTATCAGCATGTAGCCAGTCATCCCCTTTTTTTATCTTGGCATTTCCTATGAAGTGTACCTCTTTCTTGAGCTCTTCTGCCTCCATAGATGTGGAAGTGATCTCTACCTTTTCAGCAAAAAGTATCTGTGTGAGCATCACTAACAGTATGATTTTCAAAACATGCATCGCATCCCTTTGTGACCTAGTTGGATATTGTACCACGATATTACTTGTCAGGTGTATAAAATACTGTATCCACAGTCTGTCCGGTAGCCTTTTTTTGGCGTGTATCATACTCCAAACTTTTTCCTTTTATAATATTTTGACCCCTGATACCGGTAAAAGGTGCTGTGATATTTAATATTTCACTCTTTTTATTATAGACGGCGTGTTCTGTTTTATAGGTATAACCGCCTTGTTCCTGCAAAACAACATGGCCGTCCAGCTGAAGTATATCACCTTCAAGTTTACCTTTATCCGCAGAAAGAGACTCTATAGTATCATCAAAATAGCGTATGTTCTCTACCTTCAAAATACCCTTGTCTCTCACTCCGTATGTACCATATATCCGACTGTTCATATTGTCAGTATCTACTTCGGTCAAAGTGGTATCTGTGAATTCAAGTTCTTTGGTAAATGCTTTACTTGTCACAGGAGTATTCTGTAACTTTAACATGAGGGCACTGGATATGATGCCGATGATCGCAATGGTCAATATGTATTCTAGTTTTATTCCCATAGCTCCAGATACTTCTTTTCAAGTCCCTCTTTGACAATGAGATATTCTATCATTTCACGTACTGCACCATCTCCACCTCTTTTGGAAAGTACAACATTGGCGATCTTATCGACATAGGCACTTGCATCTCGTGGTACAAATGAAATTTGAGCTGCCTTTAGCATTGGCAGGTCATTAAGGTCATCTCCTATAGCTGCGACATTCTCCAGGGTTGGATCAAGCTTTTCCAGGAGTGATTCCAAAACCTCTTTCTTATTGTCTATGCCCTGATAGAAATGTTCTATATGCAGCTCTTTTGCACGACGTGCAACGATCGTTGAAGATCTTCCGGTAATGATGGCTACCTGTTTTCCAAGTCTTCTCCATGAAGCGATAGCCAAACCATCTTTAACATTAAAAGACTTGATCTCATCGCCATGTTCACTGTAAGTGATATGGCTGTTCGTCATGGTACCGTCTACATCAAGTACGATCAATTCAATACTCACAGTACACCCTTTGTACTTGGAATACCGGCATTCTCATTTACCGTTACCGCCCTGCGGAGTGCCACAGCAAGTGCTTTGAATGCAGCCTCTATAATGTGGTGCTTGTTCTTACCACGGTTATAGATCAAGTGGAGTGCCAAAGGGAGATTGAATGCGAATGCTTTAAAGAACTCTTCTACAAGCTCCACATCAAAGTTCCCTACTTTACCGCCTATCGGAAGTTCAAATACAAGATACCCACGGTTTGACAGATCTATATCACAGGTCACACTGGCTTCATCCATCACCACTGTTGCATTCCCGAAACGCTCTATGCTCTGTACCGGATAGATCGCTTTTTTCAGCGCCTGACCTATGACGATACCCACATCCTCGACCGTATGGTGGTCATCGATATGTGTATCTCCCGTACATTGTACCTCCATATCGATATGTGCATGTTTTGTAAATGCTTCAAGCATATGGTCGTAAAAACCTACACCGGTATTTATGTTCGCTTGCCCTGAACCGTAAAGGTTAAGTTTGACTGAAATCTGTGTCTCTTTGGTTTCTCTTGTAACTTCTATCATCTTTCTTCTTTTTCCTACATTGATTAATTTCTTACGATAAATGCACCCTCTAGGTCATGATGCGCCTTAAAGTCCCTTGCTTCATCTTCAGACCTGTATCCCATGAGCCATACACGGTACAACGGTGCACCATCTATATCATTAAAACGTTTTATGATGGTATTATA
>JBNLDB010000227.1:0-2705 GCA_050304115.1 Sulfurovum sp.
GTATAAGGGCTACTTGCAAATGTCACAGCCCAGATCCATTAAAACTATAGGAAAGATCACACCCAAGTACAAAACCGTACTCAAAGAGAGTGAGATCTCTTCGCTTATTGAGTGTTATATCAATGAACAAAATCTCTATAATGAAGGTTTGGACAGTAAAGAGGTCTCCGCACTGATGCATATACATTTTCCAAAAAGTATGGAAGAGGTGTATGAGGGTACAACCTTCAAGCCTGATTTTATCACGGTATTGAAGTTTGTCGAAGCCTACAATCATTTAAAAAAATTACGGGGGAAAAGGGCGGACTTCCCTGCACACAGAGCACTCACGGGTACTATAGAATCGTTTGTTGATTCTTTACCTTTTACATTGACGAAAGAGCAGCAAGCGGTCATTGCAGAGATACAGCATGATTTGGCACGAGAAGACAAAGCAGCCAAACGTATGGTCGTTGGCGATGTAGGTTCTGGTAAAACAATGGTGATACTTGCTTCAGTGATGATGGCTCTGCCGTATAAGAGTATATTGATGGCACCTACATCACTGCTTGCGCTGCAACTCTATGAAGAGGCATGTAAACATTTGCCAAAAGATGTCAATGTGGTACTGGTCATGCAAGGTAAAGAGCAGGGAGATTACAAAGAGGCAGACTTCATCATCGGTACCCATGCGCTGCTGTTCAAAGAGGACCTTCCACAAGCTTCTTTGGTCATGGTAGATGAACAGCACCGTTTTGGTACCAAACAGAGACAGAGTCTGGAAGCTTTGGTCAGTGTGGGTGATCAGAAACCGCACTTTATACAGTTCTCTGCTACCCCGATACCAAGAACACAGGCGATGATGGAGTCTGAACTTCTTGATGTCAGTCTCATTACCACAACACCTTTTGAACGTGAAGTCTTGACACAGACCATCAGTAAACAGGATTTCCCCAACCTTATGACACATATCAAAGAAGAGATAACCCAGGAGCATCAAGTGCTCATCATTTACCCTTTGGTAGAAGAGAGCAGTGAAGTACCTTATCAGTCTTTGGAAGAAAGCAGGGGGTTTTGGAAAGAGAAGTTTGAGAATGTCTATGTTACACATGGTAAGGATAAAGAAAAGGAGGAGGTACTGCTTGAATTCAGAGAAAAAGGAGATATACTCTTAGCGACAACGGTGGTTGAAGTGGGTATCTCCTTACCAAGGCTTACACTGATAGTGATCGTCGGTGCAGAAAGGCTTGGCCTTGCCACACTGCATCAACTTAGAGGTAGAGTTGGACGTAACGGACTCAAAAGCTGGTGCTATCTTTACTCCAACACAGCAGAGAACTTCAGACTTGAGCAGTTTGCACGAACAACCAATGGTTTTGATATCGCGAAACTGGATCTTAAGTTTAGGGATAGTGGGGATATACTGGACGGTACGATACAAAGCGGTCAGAGGTTCAAATGGCTCGATATGGCTGAAGATGAAGATTTAGTTGTCAGGGCTAAAAATAGATTGGGAAGTGTGGATATAAATAGATAAGATTTTTTAAAGTGACACTAGTGTCACGAGCTGGCTGCTGAAGCCAACTAAGCGTTAGCGTAGGCAAGATGGGCTTTGCCCATTTGCCGTTCTATTAATATAAACCGAATCTTCCATCCGCTCTTTTATACATGACACGCATTAACCCCTCATTGTCATTAAATACAATAAATTGTCTTTTTTTCTCGGCTTGTAATGCCTCTATCGCTTCATCAAAATCAAGCGGTTTATGAAGCTCTAAGTCCATTGGAACGATCTCTACTTCCTCTGCGGTCAATTCACTGACAGCTTCAGCTTCTTCTCCCAGATCCCTAAAACTCATAATTTTATGATCTTTTATTTTATCGGCATGTCTTCTTAGTGATTTTTTTACTCTTTCTATCGCTAGGTCCATAGCGGCATACACATCTTTATCCACTTGCGTGATCACGATCGTGTTTTTATCTTTAAGGTTAATGATGAACTCTGTGACAAACCCTTTTTTCCCATTCTTCTCACTGGCTGAAATAGTTGTGCTGGCAGATATAATGTCTAAGTGATATTTCTCTAAGCTATCTATGGCTGCTTCAGCATATGCCTTTATAGGATCAGTAAGTTCGAAATGTCTTCCCGTTATACTTGTATTCATAATATATCCTTAATATTAAAGTATAGATATATCGCTATATCCATACTTAATTTTAACTTAAGATACTTAATGAAAGGTAAATAGAAGAGGGTTTTTATCTCTTATTAATTGGCACTAATATGCCCTGTCTCGGTGGTAATGGTGACGATAAGGGGTGTTGAGCCATCTGCAAAGTCAAACTCTATAGTACAATCTTCAGACATATATGTACTGTAATCATTTGTAGCAGTTCCTATCCCATTGTGTGGTCTTCCTAGTTGATCAAATGCGATATGCTGTGCATCTTCACACCCCCCGTCAAACTCTATGTCATTAATACCATAGGTTTTTCCTATGAATATATTGGGGCTTTCATCGGAGTCTATGTCAGTATCCCCACCCAGGTTATACATATATTTACCATTTGCCGGATCTATAGCTGTTTCATTCTTATCTACAGAACCATCATGGTCAGTATCGGATGAAATGGTATAAAAGAAAGCCTTATTTGTGACATTCGATGTTGAAAAACGTATTTGCCATAACTCTTTCTGCCAATTATCATCAGTCGGATCTGTTTTG
>JBNLDB010000228.1:0-2704 GCA_050304115.1 Sulfurovum sp.
TTTAGAAAAAGCCTCACAGGCAAGAAATACCAAGGTCAACAAAGTTGAGACAACCAAAGCACTGAAAGAGCCGATGGAAGTCTACACGAAGTTGGAAGAGATTGCTGCGGCCGGATATGAAGGCTTGGCCAAAGAGGACAGTGCCTATTTTTTAAAATGTTTTGGCCTCTTTGACAAGGGTGAAGATTTTATGCTGCGTGTTCGTGTCCCTGCAGGACAATTAAACTACGAACAGGCCTTACGCATCGGTGAAGTCGCTCAAAAGTATGGCAATGATTATATCGACCTCACCACGCGTATGCAGGTCGAACTGCGTTATTTGAAGATCGCAGACATTGCCAAAGTATTACAGGAGCTCAAAGAGGTAGGTATCTCTACATTCCAGACCGGCGTGGACAACACGCGTAACATCGTATCCGATCCTTTGGATGGCATCGCTTACGATAACATCATCGAGACAAAACCCATCATTGATGCACTCCAGGATATCATTATAGAGAACCCGGAATGGATCTCTGTACTACCACGTAAATTCAATACGGGAATACTGGGCTCTCTTTCCAACTCCTGTAACATATTCGGACATGACTGTTGTTTTGTATTGGCACAAAAGGATGGCGCGTTCGGTTTCAATGTCTATTTGGGTGCACGTGTAGGTGTGCAGGCACAAGATGCCGATCTGTTTGTCACTGTAGAAGAAGTACCTCTTTTCTATAAAGCTCTTCTAACCGTATTCAAAACCTATGGATACAGAGACAACCGTAACAAGAACCGTCTGGTATTTCTTATCAATGATGTTGGTATAGAAAACTTTGTTGATGCGATTAAAGAAGAGGCCAATGCCCAGTTTGCTTCTGCAGGTACGACGATGGTACAGTCTCAGAATATTGCATTAGGGTCCAATAAAGTATTAGGACGTAATGGCAAATATAACTACAAGATCATCGTACCCTCTGGTATATTTAGCGGTACTGACATGATCGCCTCTGCCCAAGCAGCAAAAGAGTTTGGTACAGGGGATGTAAGACTCACTTATGACCAGAACCTCTATATCACTAACATTGATAAAACAGACCTGGAAGGACTTGAATCTACAGATCTCATCCAGGCATATGCACAATTCAACAACCTCTACTTCAATGACATGATCGCCTGTGCAGGAACAAAGACCTGCAGTTTTGGGGTAATCCCGAACAAACCCGATGCCATTGATATGGCATACTATCTCAATTCTGAGATACCTATCAAAAATGCAACGGTACGTATGAACTGGTCTGCCTGCCCTAAAGGATGTGGCGTGCATGGTATCGCCGATATAGGATTTGAAGGGTGTAAGGCCAAAGACGACGAAGGTAACCGTGTGGACGGTGTACATATTTTCGTCGGAGGAAAGATCACCCGTGTAGCCAAAGAGGCACATACCCTGCATAAAGCCCTACCCTTAACGGAGGCCAAATGCCATGTGAAATATCTGCTTAAGACCTATGCGACATTCAGACAAAGAGGTGAAACCTATGAAGCCTTTGATGACAGGTTTTTATCGGCGAACTACTCTTTTCAAGCCCTTGGTTTTTATACCAAGATAAACTATATCCTCAATGAAAAACTGGGACTCGATCTTTGGTTTGAACTTGCAAGTGAACCAAAAACATTTAAAAAAGAAGAGTTTGAGATTTTTACTTTTGGATTGAAACTCTTTAAACTTCTTACAGGTGAAAAACGTTATGAATCGGTAGAAAACTTTGAACCTGTACTGACCAAACCTAGAAACATAACCAGAGATGAAGTAAGCAAACTCAATCCAAAAGTCCCTCAAAAGCTCTCAGAAGTCATCTACAATATGACCCATCAAGAGAAAAGAGAACGGGCACAAGTCTTTTCTGAGCTGATCGTGGCACTTAAAGAAGTTCACTAAATGAGTCAAACAGTTTGTGCATATTGCGGTGTGGGATGCAAATTTGAACACATTGATGATAAGCTTAAAGGGGTAAAGGATTATCCTTCAAACCAAGGGATGTCATGTGCCAAGGGTATATCACAATCCCAGACCATCCATACCAATCGATTATTAGAAGTACAATATAGAAATTCTTTGGAAGAGGGTTTCAGACCCTCAACTTATGAGGAGAGCTTTCAACATATTGCTGAAAAAATCAAACAGACTCCCCACCCTGACAGAATCGGATTCTATCTTTCCGGACAAATGCTCAATGAAGACTATTATGTAGCCAATAAACTTGCAAAAGGTTTTGTCGGGACAGCCAATTGTGATACCAATTCAAGAACATGTATGGCAAGTGCCGTGGTAGGGTATAAAAAATCTTTCGGTATGGATTATGTTCCTGTGAGAATGGATGAGATTGAACATTGCGATCTGATAATACTGATCGGTGCCAATACTGCAGAAGCCCATGTAGTCTTGCATAACAGGATCAAAAAAGCACAAAAAAAAGGATTAAAGGTTGTCGTCATTGATCCACGATTTACGCTAACTGCCAAAAATGCCGATCTCTACCTACCGCTTAAAGCCGGAACAGATATCGATCTTTTAAATCTACTTGCCATAAGATTAATCAAAGAAGACCAACTAGATAATGACTTTATCAAAGATCATAGTAACCATTTCAATGACTACAAAGAGAAGCTCTTGGCACTCAATGAAAAAGCACTCTTAAAGAGCACACAACTTTCTGAAGAGATTTTT
>JBNLDB010000229.1:0-2703 GCA_050304115.1 Sulfurovum sp.
TGAAAAAGCCGTCCAGCAAATCAAACTAGGCCGAGCGCGTTTTGGGACGGCCCAACCAGTCAATTATCACGAGCAAGTGAAGAGATGGCTATAGTAAGCGACGGAGAGAGTGTTTGGATACGATCTGAAAGCATATAAAAACCTTTGATTATAAATTGGATAATTGTAGCAAAAAATGCGTTAAAAAAAGGCGTTGAACTTTCTAATCCATAGAGTGGATAAAGTTATCATAAAGTGCATCAAGCTCATGGTCTTTTTCTTTAATATGCGCATTGTCACCGGTTTCAATTGCGGTTTCAAGTACTGCAAGACGTTTGAGGAGATATTGAAATATCTCTTTGTTGACATCAGGGATCTTATCATGACTGAGCGGGGTTTTATCGAATCCACGTTTAAGTACACGAGCGGGGATACCTACAGCCGTTGAATCTGCCGGTACATTTTTCACCACCACAGAGTTCGCACCTACTTTGGAGTTGGCCCCGATGGTAATGTTTCCCAATACTTTAGCCCCTGCACCGATGACTGCACCATTTTCTACAGTCGGGTGTCTTTTACCTTTGGTAAGACTGACCCCACCAAGCGTGACCTGCTGATAGATGAGCACATCATCACCGATAATTGCCGTTTCCCCGATCACGACTCCGACACCGTGGTCAATAAAAACCCTACGGCCGATGGTTGCAGCGGGATGTATATCTATCACTGTAAGAAACTGTCCTATAGCAGAGATAAGCCGTGGGAGGAATCGTAACCCTTTTTTGTAAAGCGGGTGGGCCAAACGGTGAAACATAAGCGCCCATAACCCTGGATAGTTAAAAAAGAGTTCAAAGGTAGAGTGCAGTGCAGGGTCATTTCTTTTGACATTAAGAAAATCTTCTTTGATAAGACTAAATGGGTTCACAGTTTCTCCTATAGTATCTATGTTAGTTGGTTTTTAAATATTTTTTACTCTGAAAATGGTCACTTTTATAGTGTTTAATGAAGTCAGGTCTATCATACATGAATTATGCAATTTCGATTCTATATATCTGCAAAAACAATTCATTGATATACTACGATATCAGAGTATATCCTCAATCGCTTGTATGGTCTTAAGATAGCTGTTTTCACTTAAATAAAGGTAAAGTTTTCCTAAAAGCTCACGCTTTTCTTCACTGTTAAGAAGTGTTGATTCTTCTATATGGTATTTGAGTGTTTTATCCATGAGATAAGTATCATAATCCAAATCATCCAGGATATCCATGATATTCTGTGCTTCGATCAGATCATCTATAGTATATTTTCCTTCTTCATTAAAATTGATCACTACTTCAGTAGGATGGGTAAAGAGGTTGTGTTTCATCCCCAATACCTCCTGATAGGCCCCTGTGAGGAAAAAAGCCAGGAAATACTCTTCTGTATCGACATCGATATCATGCAGGTACAATGGTAGATCACGGTTAAAACCTATCTCACCGTCACTGTCACAGGTGATATCCCAAATGCTTGCCGGGTTGGTAGGCTTGGTATCCAAACGGTCCAAAGGCATGATCGGAAAGTGTTGTGCCAATCCCCAAAAGTCAGGCAGTGACTGGAATGCTGAAAAGTTGACAAGGTACTTTTCCTGTATACGGTCCTGCAGTTTTTTAAGCTCATCACTGTCTTCATTCTTGAGCAGTGAGATAGACTTTTTGATGATAAGGTTGACAAGTATCTCAGTATTTGAACGGTCTTCAAGATCAATGTACCCTAGATCAAAGAGTGTGAGCAGGCTCTCCATATGATCAAGTGCGTCATGCAGGTACTCTCTTGCACGTGCACGGCTTAAAGAGTTATACAGGTCATACAGCTCTTCTACAAGCGGAGGATTGACCTCTTTAAGACGCAGTCCTTTCTCAGTATACTCCTGGGAAAAGAGTTCAAGTACCGGTGCAACAAGCACAGAGTGGGAAGCGGCGATATATCGACCCGATTCGGTAAAGATATCCGGCTCTTCTACCCCTTTTCTTTTGGAAATATCTTGCATAAGAAACACCACGTCATTGGCAAATTCCCGTAGAGAATAGTTTCTCTCTTGCTTATCTTCGTGTTGACTGTATTCAACGGCAAGGCCTCCACCGATGTTGATCGCTCCAAGTGCATCAGCCCCGCGGTTCTTGAGGTCCGCATAAATGTTTCCGGCTTCTCTCAATGCTTTTTTCAGCGGGTTGATGTCTCCCATTTGTGAACCGATATGAAAGTGGATCATCCACAGGTAGTCTAAAAGGGCATGTTTTTCCAGCATGGTATAGACTTCAAGAAGCTCTGTAGAAGTAAGACCGAATTTAGAACCATATCCTCCGCTTTTTGCCCAGATACCTATGCCTGAACTGTGAAGACGTATACGTACACCTATCTTAGGTGAGATAGGTGTTTCTACATCTTCATTAAACTCTTTGTTGACTTGGATGATCGTCTCCAATTCCGTCAAACCTTCTATGGTCACGGTGATGTTGTGCCCCATTTTTGCGGCGATGAAACAGAGTGATATCATCTCTTTGTCTTTAAAACCGTTTACCGTGATCGGTGCACCCAGAGGTGTTTTGGTCATTGCAATAATCAGTTCTGCCTTACTCCCTGCCTCAAGGCCATAGTTGTAATTTTGGGAAACATCCATCAGGGAATGCACAAAATTTGGGAACTGATTGACCTTGAGAGGAAAAACAGCTTGAAGATTTCCTT
>JBNLDB010000230.1:0-2698 GCA_050304115.1 Sulfurovum sp.
ACGGCAGAAAACAATGCGGTCGCTGTGTTCAAGTCACCTCCACCTACCGGTAAGGGAACCGGGTCTCCATCTTTTGGACGCAGTTCTTCCATCCATCCGCTACGTGCATACCATGCGGTCATATCAAAGCCCGGTGCATCCTTGTCCGGCCCGTTCAGTCCGAAACCATTGATCCAGGCGTAGACGACATTGGGATTGATTGCTTTGATATCTTCATACGTATGTTTGAGCTCTTCTTGCACTTTTCGAGGTGAGTTTGTCAGGAAAACATCGGCTGTCTCCACAAGCTTGTGCAGTGCTTTTTGGGCTTCTGGTTTCTTAAGGTCCAGCGCCACTGACTTCTTGGTACGGTTTTGGATATATGTTGTGTAGGGAATTTTGCTTGGGGGCATTCCTGCAATCATATTTCCGTATCTCCATGCATCGCCTGTTAATGGTTCGATTTTAATAACTTCTGCACCAAGATCCGCAAGGATGACGGTAGCAGAGGGCGCGGCAGCCATGGAGGCAACTTCAACCACTTTAATTCCATCTAGAATTTTAGACATTATTAGCTCCTGATATGTAGATTAAGTGTAATATTATTAATGTATATCAACCTACTCAGATCAAGAAAAGTGGTCGACACACACACCTTGAAACAAGATCGAAATTTCTTTCGATATATTAGTTACATTTATATAGTACATCAATAAATCTTAATTACTATAGTACTATATTTAATGGTACATCAATCAATCTTAAATAAAATAGCATTGTCTATAAATGATAACAATTTTGTTTCTTTTTTTTTTTTAATATTTGGATAGCAGTCAAAATTATATGATATATACGATACACATGGATTTGATTTGGCTGAAGTAAATAATCTATTAAAGGTATAGCATCTTTTTTTTCAAAATCTTATACAATATATAACTTTATGAGGTTTCCTTTTCCTCTTATACTCTATATTGAATTATAAGGGTTACATCAGTCATCAATGACTAGAGATAGCCTTTAATAGGTAACAGTGTAGAAAGATCTGCTCCAAGTTTTTTCCAAAATCCTGTATGAGGCGGAGCATAATATGTTTTTGCTTTACCCTCTTCTATGGTGTGCCATATAGGACCGTATTTCATTTCATCTTCTTTAAAATGATGAGGATATCTACCCCAGGATAATTTATAAAGATTCTCTAAGTTCTCTATTTTGGCTACTCTGGCTCTTTGCTCCTGGGCAAGTTTTTTAGAGCTGATGACCATAAATATCTCCGTGTTTAGCTTATCTGAGCGTGGGTCAATATTGGCAGATCCTATACCAAGTCTGTCTTTATCAAGTATCATCATTTTGGTATGCAAGGAGAGTGACTGTTCATTTATCCATTCTTTTGTCCGTAGAAATTTTTTAAAACTATGCGGCTTGACCTCATAGAGATCAACCCCCATCTCAACTAATCCCTTGATGGAACCTTTATACCCGCCATAGACAAGAAATACATCCGTAGAAGCCAAAGAATTTGTGATTACAGTAATTTTTACACCTTTTTCTCGCAAAGATTTGAAGTTGGCCATCATTTTATCACTAGGAATAAAATAAGGAGAAATAACAAGGAGATCATCTTTTATGTGTTTAAGATCTTCATTAATCTGTGAGGAGATGTGTGTACTGTTGTCATTTTCATCTGTTCTTACTTTTGTTGGATGATCATAGTAAAAATCTGTTCGTTTCGCTACGGTAAGTTGAAGGTTGTTTTGGTTTATCTTTTGATTAAATTCAGAATCATTTATGGCTTTTCCTATAGGACTGTTTCTAAACTTTTTCAGTTCTTCTTCAATATCTTTCTTGACAGAATCAGGTGATTTTAGATCATCGTAAGCAAATACTTCTTTGGAAGGTATAGCTTCATGACTGTTCCAATAGAGATCAAACTCTTCATTGATCTCTGGCATAACACTTCCTACGGCGAGTATATCGTAGTCTATAAAAAATGTCTCAGTATCGGAAGCAAAATAGACATTACCGATATTTCTACCGCCTATGATGGCTGCTGAACCATCAGCAATGAGTGCTTTGTTGTGCATACGTCTTCCTAAACGGTTGACATTCATAAGAAGAGCCATATTACGGAAGAATGTTCTAAGTTTGTTGGGATTAAATAAACGTAATTCTATGTTGGGGTGCTGCGCAAATTTTTCCCACTTTGTATCTTTGCCTGAGGTGATCATATCATCTATTAATATCCGTACTTTTACACCTCTTTGTGCAGCCATCAAAAGATGTGCAGCAAACACTTTTCCTATTGTATCGTCTTCATAAATATAATACTGAACATTTAAACTTGTTGTTGCATGATCGACCAAAAAGAGTCTTGCAGCAAAGGCATCAGTAGGTTGTGATAAAGGATAAAATGCGGATTTTCCGGTAACTTTTTTATCCGTTTTCTTTAAATGTCTGAGAAGAGGTACTTCACCGTGAGGAATTTGTGTTACACTCACCTGTTTCGATGCAGGTGAGGAAAGTGTTTTTTGGCTACAGGCAGAAAACAGTAAAGCAAGACTCAAGCCAATGATGGATTTTAATAAAGTTGTAAAATGCTGTTTTTGATCCACTTCATCCCCTGCGAAAGACTTATCTTTTTTGAATAAATCTACCTGTTTAACCAATAAATGAGACCAGGAATATTTTCAATTCCAAAATAGATATATTGATCAGTATT
>JBNLDB010000231.1:0-2696 GCA_050304115.1 Sulfurovum sp.
TGCATGCTGTATGGCATTCTTAGTGATCTCATGAAAGACGATACGGGGAAGTTCCGTAGGTTCTTTTCCTATCGCCTTGGCGATATGATACCCGATCGCCTCACCTTCTCGGTCTTCATCCGTTGCGATAAATACAGTTTCTGCTTCTTTGGAAAGTTTCTTTAACTCTTTGACCGTCGGGTTTGCATCTCTTGGAATGGAGTATTTAGGGATAAGATCACCGTTTTCGTCATCTACAGTAATACCAAAAGTACTTTTTGGAAGGTCGCGAATATGCCCTTTTGAGGCGATGACTTTATAGTCTTTATTCAAGAAACTGGTAATGGTACGTGCTTTGGCAGGTGATTCTACGATAATTAGGTTTTTCATATTTCCTTACTTTATAGTGAACAATTTTTGGCATTGTAACACAAAAGAGAGTAAAAGCAAGAGAAGAGTATTATTTTAAGCAAGTATAACTGAGAAAATAAGTAATAACCAAGGACTTCGATAGGTGTGTGCAATATTTGGAATTATCGGAACCTATGAGGAGGGAAAAGCCAAAGAGGCGTTTCAAACCTTGGTGCATCGTGGGATAGATGCAACGTATACTTCTGCGAATGAGCATGGTTTTCTTGGAGTCCATCGGCTTGCTATTACAGATGTAACGAAAACACTCACCCAAATCATGAATCGTCATGGGGTGCAGATACTTTTTAATGGTGAGATCTATAATTATCAACTGCTGGCAGAGGAACTTCAGCTTCTCGAAGCAAGTGAGATAGATGTCTTGCATGAAGCATACAGGGTATGGGGAGATGATTTTGTCATACATCTTTGCGGGATGTTTGCCATTGCTATCATTGAAGAGGATACGGTCAAGTTATTTCGTGATCCTTTTGGGAAGAAACCGATCTATTACAGTTTGGATGATCAAAGGTTTATCTTTGCCAGTGAAATGAAAGCCATCCATTCGCTCATTCCGCTTACGTTTAACAGGGCAATGGTCACACAGTACCTCTCTTTTCAAACACCGCTTTCGCCTCAGACATTTGACAGACATATTCATCAAGTGGATGCAGGGGAGATGGTAACCTTTGCTTTGGAAGGGAAGAAGATAGGGAGGAAAAAGTATTATACCCCACTCAGAAAAGATCAAGAGATAGATCAAGAAGATCATGCTGTGGAAGTATTGGAAAAGGTACTTTTGGAGTCTGTGGCATTACGTCTGCCCAAAGAAGTAAAGTTTGCCTGTCTGCTTTCCGGTGGGGTGGACTCATCTCTTATCTCTGCCATGGCATCTCTAAAACAAAAGGTAGATACTTTTAGTATAGGGTATGAAGGGTATGAGAAGTATGATGAGCGTCCTTATGCCAGAGTCGTGGCAGAACATATCAACTCCAACCATCATGAAGTTGTCTTTAGTAAAACAGATTTTTTGCAAACGATAGAGGAGGTGGTGGATTCTCTCGATGAGCCTTTGGCCGATCCTGCCATGCTGCCTTTGTATCATTTGATGAAGAGAGTCCACAAAAAGGGCTTCAAGGTGGTGTTGACCGGAGATGGAAGTGATGAACTCTTCATGGGGTACCGAACCTATAAAGAGTTTTATGCTCTTGAACAGGCCAAGGATCTGGAGTTCAAAGGGTGGTTACAAAACTATTTCAAGTCACACTTTTCTATGCATAAAGAGTGGGAGTGGTACAAACGTATCTTTGAAGAGAGTACACTGTTCCGTTCCACAGTAGAACTGTTTACTGACCTTCAGCAGAACGGACTTTTGCGTATGAATGTCAAAGACAACCACTCTTTAAAAGCACTTGAGCCATATAGAGAAGAGTTTGAAGAGAGCGGCCGTACCTCGCCTGTAGAGTGGTACAGTTTTTTAGATCTTAAAGTGATGCTGGGAAATGTCTTTCTACGAAAACTTGACCGTATGAGCATGGCACACAGTGTCGAGGCAAGAAGCCCATTTCTGGACAAAGAAGTGGTAGCCACTGCTTTTGCCTGTAGTCCCGAGCTTCGTATGATGCAACCTTCTAAAGCGCTTGTGAAAAGTGTTGCACGAAAGTATCTTCCCCAAGAGATCGTTCATCGCAAGAAGAAAGGGTTTAACTATCCCTATCTGGAATGGTTGCAGGAGAGTGGAGAATTGGAGGTCATACATCGTGTACAGGAGAAAATGCATCTCTTTCATGAAAGTGAACTTGAAATGTATTTGGAAAAGGGTAGACAGGGGATGTTCAAACAGCATCTGTTTGCTTTGTATATGTTATGTAAGTGGCTGGAAAAAAACTTAGTGGATCCTAGGTAACCCAATCATCGTTACCTAGGGTTTGGAAGAGGGCAATCAAGCTTTTTTAAGGATTCTTGGGAGCGTGATACCTGTCTGGCTTTGGTATTTCCCTGCTCTGTCTTTATACGTCGTTTCACACTGCTCATCTCCCTGCAAGAAGAGTACCTGCGCGATACCTTCATTGGCATAGATCTTTGCAGGCAGCGGTGTGGAAAATTCGCCGTTAAGAGCCCTGGCTGATGGTGTGGATGGAAGTAATGGTGTTTATCAATATGGAACCTCCGCATTCCCTGCTTTATCTGGAAATGCCTCAAATTACTGGGTTGATGTGGTCTTTTCACCAGCGACCGGCCCAGATGTAACAGCGCCTGTTGTCATTTCCACGGCTCCGAACGATGGTGCAATTTTGGTATCACCCAAT
>JBNLDB010000232.1:0-2681 GCA_050304115.1 Sulfurovum sp.
CGATTGGTCACCATGCGGGGGATTATATTCTTAAAAAGTGTGCCAAAAGATTAAAATCCATGCTGAAAAACACAGATACCGTTTCAAGATTCGGTGGTGATGAATTTACCATTATTCTGGAAAAAATAGACAACGAAAATGAGATCGTAGATATCGTACAGCGCTTGCTTAATAAACTACAGGAACCTTATTATTATGAACACAGAAAATTGTACAGTGGTGCCAGTATAGGAATAAGTATCTATCCAGACAATGGAAACAGCGATCAAGAGTTACTAAAGAATGCAGATGCCGCCATGTACAAAGCAAAAGAACAAAACAGAAATACCTACAGTTTCTATACACAAGAGATGACAGAAAAAGCCCATGAAAGAGTCATCCTGGAGACTAAGCTTAGAGAAGCACTCATACAACATGCATTTACACTGAACTATCAACCTATTATTCATATAAAAACAAATAAAATAATGGGATATGAGGCATTGCTTCGATGGGTAGACGTAGATGGTACGATCATATACCCAGATTCCTTTATCTCTATACTTGAAGAGATAGGTCTCATTGTAGACATAGGGAAAGCTATTTTAAAAAGTGTGTTTTTACAAGCTGTCGCATGGAAAAAGATGAATGTGGAGTATGAAAGGATATCTGTTAATATTTCTGCAAAACAGTTGAAAGATCCTGAATTTCTTCCTTTTATTAAAGAGCTGCTGCAACACACTGAATGTTCCCCTGATTGGATCGAGTTTGAGATCATTGAAAGTTTTATCATAGGAGATATTGTTGAAGCCATAGAGATACTCGACAAGATAAGAAAAATAGGTATCAACATCAGTCTCGATGATTTTGGTACAGGATATTCATCATTATCGTATCTTAAAAAACTTCCGATCGACAAACTGAAAATAGATAAATCTTTCATAGATGACATTCCGTTTGATGAAAATGACATGATGATCACAAAGACCATTATCACTCTTGCAAAATATATGGATATTGATGTACTGGCTGAAGGCGTTGAAACCATAGAACAAGAGAACTTCTTAATAGAAACCGGGTGTAACCTGGCTCAAGGATTCCTCTATGATCAGCCATTATCAGTCAATGAAATCAATAAAAAAGCTAAATCTATACAAGAGTGATTATGTATGAGATATAATGGTAAGTTGATCAATAATTAATTCAATATAGAAAACATAGCACTATTAGAGATGGAGAAGTAAATGAAAACAATCAAATACATAAACCAGGATTTAGAAGTATCTAAAGTAATCTGTATAGGTCGAAATTATGTCGAACATATAGAAGAATTGGGTAATGAGATCCCTTCCAGTATGGTCGTTTTTAACAAACCAAACTCAGCCATCAGTGACACACTTTACTACTTTTCAGAACATTGTCGTTATGAGGGTGAGATCTGTTTTTTAATACGTGATGCCAAGATAGATGCGATAGGTTTTGGACTTGATCTGACACATGCTGATATTCAAAACCATCTAAAATCCAAAGGTTTACCATGGGAGAGAGCCAAAGCATTTGATCACTCTGCCGTACTAAGTGAATTTATACCACTGAGTGAAGATATCAATACTTTAGGGATGAAGCTCTATATCAATGATACACTGGTACAGTTTGCTACGTACGATCTGATGATGTATAAACCAGACACTATGCTTTCAGAGATACAAAGTTTTATGACATTGGAAGATAATGATATTATCATGAGTGGCACGCCTAAAGGTGTAGGTAACTATAGCATCGGAGATAAATTTGTAGGGCAGATATTTTCAGGTGAATTGCTTTTGCTTGAAAAAGAGTGGATAGTTAAACGTTTGAAAGATTAAATTTAAACCAACAACTTTCGATACTAAGAATAAATGGACGGAGGCGTAGCATGTTTGACTTTGAACTAGACCCTAAAATATTAAAAGAGCACTATGCCAATAAAGAAAAAGAACTTGAATACATAGAGTGGACAGCCAAGAGGGCTTCTGATGAGAAACCCGAATCACTAAAGCTCTATAATAAATACATAAAGGGAAAGTCCAGGGGAGAGCCTAAAACAGATAGAGAATACTTAAATGACCCTTTATTAAGAGAAGAAGTTGCAATACTAGAAGAGGATATGCAAGACACTAAGTATACTGTAGAGAATATTTTTGATGTACTGCTTAATGATACACAGACAGCCAAGATGACAACACCTTTATTCTATGCACCCGAGCTAGAAAATGAACTTAGTTTGAGGGTTTTACATTATTTCATGGTTCTAAATACCATAAAAACTGCGCATAGTATCACAGATGCCAAGATAAGAGATACTAAAGAGACACTTGAGACTTTGGGAGCAGATCTACCAAAAGAACTTAAAATAGCTATATATGTCAAAGAGAAGTACAAGAAAAATCAACTTAAAAAAGCTGTAATTGATGCAGTGAAAATAATATTTCCACAAATTACAGATAAATCTACATTAGACTTGATAGCTGCTGAAGCCCTAAGATAGAGCTACACTCATTCAAACAAATAAACTTGTCTAATTCTTGTTAGCAGTAATAGCTGAAATAATACCACCACTAGATAAGAATATAGTAGCAATAAGTAATGCCATATATCCTAAAATTTGATGTATTGCGCTTTGTGCCTGGCCTAGCATTATGATTCCATCTAAGAAAGCTAAA
>JBNLDB010000233.1:0-2667 GCA_050304115.1 Sulfurovum sp.
TTATGCTGGTGCCCATGCGCCTGTCAGTGAACCATGTATGTGCAGTACTTACGGTGTGGTCGCGGGTGGAGATGACATGAGGCAAGAGAACGAAAAAAAATTAAAATTAAAAAACTAAGTAAAATTTCTTTTTTTTTCTTTTTTGGCAATGTGCTTTTTCTTGTTTTCTGATTCTGCTTGGTCATATCGATAGTAATAAGACCAAACAGTAGACACAGTTCTGCCCGGTACTCTAATGCTTCATCTTTTTTCAAATAGAAACCCAGATCAACAGGGATAGAAAGCAAAATCAGAACAAAGAGCAGAAAGCCGATCAAAATTGCTATGATCTCCATCCTTTCTCCCATCACATATTAGTATATGCTATTTGTCTTTTTCCTGCTTCTCTTGCATCGCTTTACCGATAGCTTCGCCTATATGTTCGAATGCCGAAGCCATACCGCTTTTGATAGACTCAACCCTTACGTCTCCGTCTTTGTTTATGATCACAAGGGCGACCGGCTTGATACCGCCACCACCACCGGTACCGGCACCCACCCCCTCTTCATCACTTTTTTTGCATTTTCCGGTACCTCCTCCGGCACCAAAACCAAATCCGATACTGATCAGTGGAATCAGTGTATTGCCTTCTATGACAATGGGTTCTCCTACGACTGTTTTAGTATCCAGTACTCTTTCCAACTCCTCCAACGAGGTTTTTAATACATCTTTCACATGTTCCATTATGGTATCCTTTGTGTTGTGTCATGTATGTTGTCTACTATAATTCCAGACTCCTTTGTTGTTTCATGGACCTTTATAAAGTATAGTGAACATCGCTTAACAGATAATAAACAAATCATAATTGACATAGTTACTTCCTGAAAGAAGCTGGGCATCTTATATCTTTTATTATCCCCGTAAACCTTTCATAAAACTTATGCTATCATTTACAAAACTGTAAACAGGGGAGAGTATGGAAAAGTTGATGAAGCCTGCTGAGTATGCACAGGAGTTGGGTATTTCTAGGCAAGCGGTCTATGCAAAGATCAAGCGGGGGATATTGACAGCAAAAAATGTAGAGGGAAAACTTTACATTGTCGTTGACAATGAGAATGTGCAAGAAACAAGCCCTCGTGAAAAAGAGACAACGGTCATACCAAAGAATCCTATGTCAACGCCAACCAACACTTCTGTACCTTCTGCAGAGGTCAAAGACTATAAAGCACTGCTGAAAGCCAAAGATGAAACGATCTCGGTCCTCAAAGGTACCGTCAAGGACCTCAAAAAGTCAAACAAACAGATATCAACAACGCTCAGAGGGGAGATAGACCTGCTGAAAGAGGCATTTTATGAGATGCGTACACTCTATGTCCATCAGTTAGAGCAAAAAAAATCCCAAGAAGCGATAGAAGTGATCTCTGAAGAAGAGAGTATGGATGCTGAAGAAGAACGTTGGATAGGGCTCAAAAAATTCTTCAAACAGCACAAGATCACGAAAGAGAAAGAACAGTCTAAAATTACAAAACGTTTGAAAAAAGCCTATAAATTGGGGGATGAACGTATCATGAGAGTGGAGGATAAATTCAAGTTCAATGCCAACAAAAGCTATCAGGATATCTTGAAATAATGCAACTTCTTAAAAATTTTTCAAAAGAGTATAGTCTCTTTGCAGCGATCATCGCTTATTTTGGTATCACTTTTTTTGAACATACGCTGGTTGCGTCCACAGTGGGGAACCTGATAGGTTTTGCTGTGTTGTTTGTCGTGATCATCTATGCAGCGATGTCCGTAGCACACCATGCAGAGATGTTGGCAGAAAAATTCGGAGAGCCTTACGGTACACTGATCCTGACCATCTCTGCGGTGGTGGTGGAGATCGTCATCATCGCTATTATGATGATACACGAGCATAACCCTGTGCTGGCACGTGATACGATCTATGCCGCCATTATGCTTGATATCAATGCTTTGCTGGGATTGGCAGCGATCATAGGAGGGATCAAGTATGGTGAACAGCCTTACAATGTGGATTCCTCAAACTCCTATCTCTCGATGCTTCTTGTTGCCATAGGTATCGCCATGGTGGTACCACACTTCATGGATGCTGCGCATATCGATAATTTTATGATGTTCAATGTGGTGATGTTCATCCTGCTCTATATTACCTTTACCCGTATCCAAGTAGCCTCACACAAATACTTTTTTGAGTATGAACCTGAAGAAGAGGAGGTCTGTGACGAGGAGGGGCACTGTACCCCTAACCCGCATAAGATCAACGGATGGTACCACAGTGTGAATCTTGTCGTGTCTATTATTATGATCGGGGTACTTTCGGAAATTTTGGCAATATTTATGGGCAATACGATGAAAACCTTCGGGCTGCCTCTCTCTATCGCGGCGGTAGGTGTAGCCCTTATCTCTGCTGCTCCGGAGCTGATTACGGCCGTGCGTGCGGCACTGGATAACCGTATGCAGACCGTTGTCAATATCGCTTTGGGAGCTTCGCTGGCAACCATACTCTTAACGGTACCTGCAGTGATACTAGTGACGCGTTACATGGGTATGGATCTTAACCTTGCCATAACACCGGTACAAGGAGTGATGTTAGGGTTGACCCTGCTTGTCAGTATCGTTAACTTCAATGATGGGGAAACCAACATGCTTGAAGGCTTCCTACATGTGATC
>JBNLDB010000234.1:0-2653 GCA_050304115.1 Sulfurovum sp.
GCCCTTGTAGGTGGTGAAACAGCTGAAATGCCGGGTATGTACTCAGATGATGACTTTGATCTTGCAGGATTTGCCGTCGGTATCGCAGAGCGTTCGGAAATGGATACGGTAGCCAATGTGAAAGAGGGGCAGGTGCTTATTGCAATGCCAAGTTCAGGTGTCCATTCGAACGGTTATTCACTGGTAAGAAAACTTTTCTTTGACAAGCTGGGAATGAGCCTTGAGGATGATTTCAATGGCAAACCGCTTGTAGAGACATTGCTTGAACCGACACGTATCTACGTCAAAGAGTATAAAGCCAATAAACAGTATGTGAAAGCTTTAGCCCACATCACAGGCGGGGGGATCATAGAAAACCTTCCTAGGGTTCTTCCGGAAGGTATGAGAGCGATCGTGAACAAAGAGAGTATCAGGGTACTGCCGATCTTTGAATTCATGAGCCAGTATGTCGATGAAGAAGAGATGTACAGAGCCTTTAATATGGGTGTAGGAATGGTATGGGTCGTGGACCCTGAAAATGTAGATGCTGTCCTAGCCAATACAGACGGTTATGTGATCGGTGCACTTGCACACGGTGAAAAGGGTGTGGAGATGGTGTAAACCATCTCACTGCTTTTAAAATTGATTCCTTGTAATCTATGATTTGGGTTCACAAACCCCTTCTTCTATACACTCTCTATCCAATTCTCCACTTTTCCATTTCGCAAGATAGGCTTTGAGGTTTGAATGCACGATACCCTGCAGCATATAGAGCCCAATAAGGTTTGGCAAGGCCATTCCCAGGATAAGAAGGTCAGAGAACTCTAACAGTGTTGAAGCACTGGTGACCGATGCCATGACCGTAAATGAGACAAAGATCAGTTTATACAACAGGGTATATTTTTCTCCAAAGAGGTAGGTCCAAGAACGCTCACCATAATAAGACCATGAGATCATCGTAGAAAAAGCAAAAAGTACAATAGAAAATGACAGGATCACAGGGAACCATGAAATAACGGTTCCGTAGGCTGCTGCTGTCAGTGCTGCACCCTGTTTTGAAGCGACAAGGTTCGCAAACTCCCCAGAAGGATCATAGACACCCGTAGTGACGATCACAAGTGCGGTCATACTACAGATGACTATCGTATCAATAAAGGGCTCATAGAGTGCGACCAACCCCTGTCTGACAGGGTATTTGACCGAAGCAGTGGAGTGTACAATGGCTGCGGAACCTATCCCAGCTTCACTGGAGAAGGCAGCACGCTTAAAACCTTGTACCAGTACACCTATGAGACCGCCTCCAACGGCAGTAGGAGCAAATGCTTCATGAAAGATGGTCGAGATCGCAGCAGGCACTTGAGAAGCATTGGTGATGATGATCCACAGGGATGCGGTGAGATAGATAAACACCATCACAGGAACGATCTTCTCTGCTGTACTTGCAATACGTCTAATTCCTCCGATAATGACAAATCCTACCAGTGTTGCCAAGATCAGACCAAAAACGATCGGATACTCTTGGAAGAAGGGGATACGCTCTGAAAGTGCCCCCATCGCCTGTGAAGTTTGGAAGGCATTTCCTGCACCCAAAGATCCACCTATAGCAAGCACGGCAAACATTACAGCAAGCATTTTTCCCAGTTTGATATAGCCTTTAGAAGCTAGTCCTATGGAAAGGTACTGCATCGCCCCACCCATGATACGTCCATCAGGTCTTCTTTCTCTATAGATCTGTGCAAGGGTCACTTCGGTGAATTTGAGTGTCATACCAAAGAAGCCCGCCAATATCATCCAGAATGTGGCTCCGGGTCCTCCTACGGCAATGGCAATCGCAACCCCTGCGATATTCCCAAGCCCGACTGTGGCGGATAGGGCGGTGGTTAAAGATTGGAAAGGGGTGATCTCCCCGACGTCGTCAGCCGTTTTGTATTTACCTATAATGATCTTAAAAGCATGAGAGAACATGCGTGCATTAATAAAGCCAAAACGAAAGGTAAGAAAAACTCCTCCCACGATCAGCCATGCAACGATAAAAGGCATACTTGCGCCTTCCATCTTGCCAAAAAAGATGTCAAAGAAGAAAAAAGAGCCTAAAAGGCCATTGATCTGTTCAAATATACTGTTCATATGTTCACCCTGCCTCGAAGATAGAACTATTATACTCATTAACGCCTAAAGTACCTCTAATTTAGCGATTAAATGCATATTTTTTACTTTTTTCCAAAAATCTATTGACAAATGGAAACCTTTTGACTATAATTGCGTTCCTTTTTGTAAGGTAACGGAGTGTAGCGCAGTCTGGTAGCGCACCTGGTTTGGGACCAGGGGGTCGCAGGTTCGAATCCTGCTGCCCCGACCATTTGAAGAGTTTAACGTTATAATAATAAGTAATCATTTAATTATGGTGGGCGTAGTTCAGTTGGTAGAGCACCAGTTTGTGGCACTGGGTGTCGCGGGTTCGAGCCCCGTCGCCCACCCCATTGGTAATTAAACTGGGTAACCACCCGAATGATGAAGCGCTAGTGGCTCAATTGGATAGAGCGAAGCTCTCCTAAAGCTTAGGTTGTAGGTTCAAGTCCTGCCTGGGGCACTCGGTTAAAGACCCCTATTTCCGGGGGTCTTTTCATAAGATTTGGGTATACTTGGTATCCATATCTGGTGAGCTGTTTGGTCA
>JBNLDB010000235.1:0-2644 GCA_050304115.1 Sulfurovum sp.
TTAAAATCAGGAATGTTCACTTCAATATACTCATCTTCAAATTGTTTAGGATAGAGTTTCGTTTTATCCAAATTGGTAATGATCGCCTGTATATTACTTTTTGCAGGAAGATTAAGATAGTAGGTCGTTGTTCTGTCGACCATACCGGTTACTTTGATCAGGTAACGCTTTTGGTAGGTCTTGACAGCCCTTTTAAGTGTTTCATCAAATTTACTGTCAATAGGCGCATTTTCAGGGTAATCTCCAGTGATCTGCAGCCGTTTCTTTATCTCTTCAACACGACTGGAACGATCACCCAGTTTCAATGTTTCATTACTGTATTTTATCTTCGGAAATTTATCCATCCTGCGATAATCGTTAAGAAGTTTGACAAGTTGTCTGTATCGTTTTTCCATGGGGAGAAGCGTAGTCAGATACTCATAAACAGTGTCATTTTCTATGGCAGAGATCAGTGCGTCAAGATCCGGAAATGCTTTAGGTTCCATTTCCCATCTGGCTGTGATATCATCACTTTGTTCGAGGCTGTTCAGTTTCTCCTGTACAAGGTTCCAGTCTACATCACCCTGAACGATAAATCTTACCAGACGCACAAATGAGCTGGTAAGGACAAGGTCAAGTTTTGCATAGGTAGAGGCCTGTTTCGTCTGGCTGATCTCTCCATTGTCAAGCTGATAAAAGAGATGTTTGATGGATCTTTGATCAAATGATTTATTTTTATAGTTAAAAAGAGGGTCATTGAGTGCTTGTATCAGATGACTTGTTCTTATTCTGTTTTTATCACCTATCCATAGGGGCTTATCACCGGTTCGGGCATAAATGTCTTGAATGATAGGTTTATTTTGGCCAGTGATACGTGTCTGGATACCTCTTTGGATATGGGCAGAGATGTTCTCCATGGAAAGTATTTCCCCATGAAGAGGATTTAGGGTCAATAGTAAAAATATCAATAGTATTAAAAAACGCAAAAAAGTGCTCCAAAATTTATAGTATAAAGTATTTATGAAAACGTATTATAGTGAAATTTAGTGTAAGTTCAATTGTATCAGGAAAGGGTAAATCGGTAAGTGTTTTATAGGGCTAAGCCTTAAGGCTTAGCTCCATTTTAGAATGTATAGGTAAATCCTATATTGATTGAATCAGCCAGCACATCTTGGTTTGGCACTGCACCATCAAATCCTGTATCATCATAAAGGCTTGTATAATCTACGAAGACACCTATATTCTCAACCACTTCATAGCTGGCACCTAGACCCCATTGAAAACCTGATTCAGACAAGTTTTGCCCGCCATCATAATCTACTTGTCCGTACCCAAGCAATCCGTAAAGTGTAATTCCACCCATTGGATACATAGGTTTAAGATAGATGGCAGTGTTTTCAAGGCAATCGGTAAGTCCAGAGTATCTACCTTCTACACCGATATATTGGTTAAAGTTGTACCCTGCCAGTAAAAGTACTGCGTCACCATCTGCCTCGGCACTGTTATCAGGATCCAAATTCATATAGGCATAACCCAGCCCTGCATAAAATGAACCTGTAGATGCTTCTACCATAGGAGTCTCTACTACTGGTTCAACCGGTGCGATATCTCCACCCGCTGTTGCGAGTGTACTCATTGCCAAAAACGCTACTAATGAAAGATTAAACTTTTTCATTTTACACTCCTTGTATATTTGAAATTCTCATTAGGATATATTATATTACTTTATAATATTAAATGTCAATTAATTTATTGAAATACTCTAAAAAAGAATCTTTAGAGCTTTATTTATCTTTATAACTCTTATCGATGAGTTTCAGATATTTTACAGGGGTGACTGCTTTCATTGCCTCAGCCAGCCATTGTATCTGGAACCATGCTGCACCGGAATCCCTGAGGTCAAAATAGTTCTTGAGACTTCTGATGTTAAAGGTGACCACCATGTCCACTTTCCAGTTATCTGTGACAATGTGCTTAAAGCCGTCTCCCACATTTCTTTTTTTCTTTCCGTTTTCCAATGCTTCAAAAAGTGCAGTAGCATTGTTCTTGTTCTCTTCTATGAAAGGAATGGAAGATTTTGCTACGGCAGTGTGTATGAAATCAGTGTCTCTTTGATATTGAAAATGTAATTTGTCATAGATAGCTCTGATCTCGATGTGTAAATACTCTCTGTCTGTAATGACGAAGAGGTTTAAGGTAAGCAGTGTTTCAAAAAAGAACGCAAAACCGTCTTCTGCTTCAATGGAAGCCACAAAAGCATTGATAACGCTTGACATCGTGTAGCGTGTACTTCTTACAGAAATAGCCTGGAGTCTGTGTCTTGCATGCTCCTGAAGTACCCCTCGCGAAGTTCCTTGGATCAAGTAGCTCAATGTCGCATGTTCGATGATGGAGTGATGGTGATGTACCCAGGCAAGGTTTGAAAGGAGATCAGAATTTTGAATGCAGTTGATTGCATCCGTATCCATATCTTCCATGGCATGTTTTATACATTCATTTTCACTGTTTTCAAAACTGTCATAACATGTTCTTGCTGCGATCTCTGCAACACCAAGGCCGGATTGTTGTAAAAGTGTAACTTTAGGTTTTTCATACGCTATGTGATACATTTCCATTGTTTCCATGGGCATACTCCATCATAATTTAGATACAATTATATCACTAT
>JBNLDB010000236.1:0-2626 GCA_050304115.1 Sulfurovum sp.
AAGTAGGCAATAACATCATTCACACCGATAGGCTGTGCTAAAGTTTTAACCCATTTAGGTGTCACCATAACCGGAAGTTTTTCGGTAAGATGCCTGATGATCTCAAAGCTGGCACTGCCTGAACCTATGATCACCCCTGCACGTATCCAGATCGTTTCTATCTTATCTGGTCTGCTAGAGAGTATTTCTCCGGTTTCTATACGACTTAAAAGATGCTCACTGGCTTCTTCTTTGATACCAAGCCCACCCAGATAAATAATACGTTTAACACCTTTTTTGATAGCGGCATCTAAAAAATTCTGAGCACTTTTTTTATCGAGTTCCTTATAATTTTTATCTTGTAATGAGTGTATGAGATAGTAGGCAACATCTATTCCTTCAAGAGAAAGTTCAAGAGACTCCCTATCAAATGTATCACCTTGAGCAACTTCGGCATCCAGATCAGGATCAAGACTTTTTGGATTACGTACAAGTAGACGCAGGGATACATCTTCCTTTAAAAGCGTTTGTTTAAGACGTCTTCCTATATACCCGTTTGCACCTGTAAGCAGAACTTTCATCATGTATCCTTTCAGACATTATTGCAGACACAGTATACTATACCTTATGATTAAATATAGAATAATCAAATGATAATTTATGGTGTTCTTATGACTGTTTATCACAGCTTGTCAATATCTTCGGGCTACGTATGTCTCCAAATCATCTAAATTTTTCATACAGTTCTTTTTTATCCTGCTCCAGTTCTACATCCGCCAAAAAAATTCTCTTTTTAAATATCTTGTACAATTTATATTGTAGATAGATACCAAAAAGAGCCAATACCGTCAAATAGATAAGGATATAGAGTAAACGAACATCAAGATAATCAAACAACATAGCGCTTACTCCTCCCAATATAATGGCAAAAGAGATAATGAACGACCTGATCATCAAATATTCTCTAAGTTCTATAGATTCATCTTTCATAAAATCAACCGTATGAACCCTGGCAACTTCAAAGGTGATGCCCTGAATGGTAAAGATAGCCAGGATCACGTACGTAAAGAGTTCAATGGAAACAGGATATAAAAAATAGCTTGCTATCTGAATCATATCAAGTACGATGGAGAAAAGATAGATATTATATATCCTGATATGTTTGAACAGAGGTTGTACGATCCCGTCAAGTGCCCCGATCAGCATGAAAAAACTTATCATATATACGGGAAGATAGGTCCCTTCAAGTTTTGTTACATAAGGCATGAGTGTCCAATCAATATAGGTGATAAGCAACAGAGCCAAAGACTGCAAATACAAAAAAGTACTTTGATTGATCTCATGCAATATGAACTTATAATTGTTGAGTTTCATTGTTGTTCTGCTTTCTCATAAGATATCCATCAACATGGTTCGGATAATAACCCTTTAGAACTTTTTGCTTTCTAAAACCAAACTTTTCATAAAGAGCGATAGCATTCTGGTTTGTCGTTTTAACCTCAAGTGTATAGTCAGCTGCTTTTAAATGCTTAAACGAATATTCCAGCAGCTCTTGAGCTACCCCCATACCTCTTGCAGAGGATGATACACCCAAAGAGTACAGACGATAATATTTCTTTCTTTTGAGCCAAAGAACATAGGCAACCAATTCATTATGATGTATATAGACAAAAAGATCGTTCCTTTTAATATGGTAATAGAAGGAACCTCTACTCAAAGGAAAATGATCCTTGGGAAAGAGTTCATTCTCCAATCTCACCAGTGTATTCATATGATCTGTAGTAGCAAGCGTGATCATTGTTTTTGATAAATCGTGTATTTGGGTATCAGCTTGTCAGGACGATAGGACATTTTGACTTTTTTTAAATTTTCAAATCCCATATCATCCCCCACATTGATATACTCGCTCTGATAGATCTCTTTAAGGTATTTGGTAAACTCTCTAAAGATGAACTGGGCACATCCAAGCACCTCAAAATCTGTCTTTTCAATGATCACGCTGGAGGTTTGTTCATTGATCCTCTCACCGACAGTAAAGCCTTTGATCTCATCATCAATATAGAGCACCATTCCTACCACATCCAGGTTCGTATAATCATTCAACAAACGTTTAATGGCAAATCTCTCAAAATAGATACCGTCTAAAAAGGTTTCCACTTCTTCTTTTGGCATATAAGTTGTTCTGTCTTTGACCCATTTGTTAAAAAGTTGTGTGATCCCGTCACGGTGTTTATCTATATCTATGATCTCAACCCTGTGATTGGTGTAGACCTTCTGAAATTTGTTGATCTCATTTCTTTTTGATTTGTACTGATCACCTTTAAGTTCAATAAGATTATCCACTTTGTAGATATAGTCCACCAGCTTCTTTTCAATGATAAAGTCTTTAAGCATATCAAAGATCACCGTTCCCTCTTCAAGGTAATCCACAAAGCCTTCAAGCATATTCTCATGAATATATTCTATTTTTGAATACTGCCTGTTACTGTTATGTGCATTCATGATCTCAAAACATTGCAACATCGCTTCATAGGTATTTTTCTGTTTTCCCAAAGGTGGAAGAAGCATGGAGAGTTCACCGGAATTCAAGATAAAAAGACAAAAGGTATCATTCACAATAGCATAAAAACCAGTGGCAGTAGAAAGC
>JBNLDB010000237.1:0-2605 GCA_050304115.1 Sulfurovum sp.
TCTCTGTTCTTCCGATGCCTATGAACTTAGTGTTGATTCTAAGTGTTTGATAACGTGTTATGAATGAAGTAGACTCAATGTTTTGAGATAAAATAAATCTTTAATCTTTATTTAGCTATTATTCGCGAACTATTTTCACTCTAATTCATTGAGTAATAACAATATACCTATAAAGGAAATAACATGGCACACCATAAGTCAGCAAAAAAACGTATTTTGCAAACTGCTGTAAGAACTGAGAGAAACAGATATTACAGAACAAGAATCAAAAACATCACAAAAGCAGTACATGAAGCAGTAGCAGCCGCAGATAAAGCAGCCGCAGCAACAGCTTTCGCAACAGCGAACAAACAAATCCACTCACTGGTAAGCAAAGGTTTCATCAAGAAAACAACTGCTGCGAGAAAAGTAAGCCGTCTTCATAAAATGGTAAATGCTATCGAAGCTGCATAAGCAGTCTCGATACACCCTCACTAAAATCACAATCTAACACAAAGAACGCCTATGTTCAAAGAAAAACTTCAACCTTTCATCGACAGATACAATGAACTCAGTGAACTCCTAAGTTCCCCGGATATTACCAGTGATATTAAGCGTATGACAGAACTCAGTAAAGAGCAGTCTGACCTTAGTGCACTAGTAGAAAAAGCCAACCTTTACGTTGAAACCGCCGATGCTATAGAGGAAAACAAAGAGCTTTTGGGAGATGCAGAGCTTGGTGATCTTGCAAAAGAAGAGCTAAGTGAATTAGAGCCGATGCTTCCTGCCCTGGAAGAGGAGATTAAAGTGCTCATGATCCCCAAAGACAAAAATGATGACAAAAATATCTTCCTTGAGCTGCGTGCAGGGGCAGGAGGAGATGAAAGTGCTCTTTTTGTGGCTGATGTTTTTAGAATGTACTCACGCTATGCAGAACAAATGGGTTGGAAAATAGAGATCGTCAGTACCAATGAAGGTACTTCAGGCGGATATAAAGAGCTTATCGCACAAATTAAAGGGGATAGTGTCTATTCTAAACTGAAATACGAAGCAGGTACTCACCGTGTACAACGTGTACCGGACACTGAAACACAAGGACGTGTGCATACGTCTGCTATTACTGTGGCTGTTATACCTGAAGTGGATGACGTGGAAGTAGACATCAAACCCAATGAAATTAAAATGGATGTGTACCGTTCAAGCGGTTGTGGTGGGCAATCGGTGAATACAACAGATTCTGCCGTACGTTTGACACATATTCCTACAGGTATCGTAGTAGCTATACAGGATGAGAAATCTCAGCATAAGAATAGAGACAAAGCCATGAAGGTACTAAAGGCCAGAGTCTACGAAGCAGAACTGCAAAAGCAACTTGATGAGACATCAAGCCAAAGAAAACTTCAGGTAGGTTCAGGTGACCGTTCCGAAAAGATCAGAACGTACAACTACCCGCAAAACAGGCTAACCGACCACCGTATCGGGTTGACCCTGTATTCGCTGGATGATGTGATGAACAACGGTAATTTAAGGTTGGTCATCGATCCACTTATCGCCCATGCACAAACAGAAGCCATCCGTGAAGCAGGTCTTTGATCCATGCTAACATTTGAACCACTCAAAAGCGAGAATGATCTCAAAGAGGTGATAAAAGCTGCTTTTGATGCAGACCTTCCTGTCTCCGGTGCCTGGGGATACTCACAAGCACTTGCCACGATCATTGAATCCACTGATGTACCGCTCAAACAGCTAGAGCATATGCTTGCATCTATGCGTACCTATATAGAGATGAATATGACCCTTCCTGAAGAGGAACGTTATGGAAGTATCAACCTCAATGAGACCATGAGAGAACAAATATCTATGGATGGACTGGCCTATGATAAGGTGACTTATGAGATCACTGCGATGAAAGAAGAGACCTATAAAGCATTTATCACTGAATATAAAGAGGGTTTAGGTACAGAAGGGTTCGACATCACTGCACACTTTGATCAACGAAAAAAAGCCACTATCACAAGAAGTGAAGTCTATTGGTTTGAAGTGCATCAAACACTCTGATCTTAAGCTTTACTTTTAAAATCTTCCCACACACTCAATGTATATCCCCCCACTGAACATATAGCGAAAATATATCACTATCCCTATAACCTACCACACTATTAAAGAATGATCATCAATATTGTATTTTGTATATTACTCAATAAAAAAGAGGTAAAAAAAAGAAGAGATAGGTAATATTATGAAAGTGCGCAGCATACACTTCCCTATGATAGTAAAATTAATCTATAGACTCCAAAAGTACATAGATTAACTTTATAAACTCTACCCGACCCCAAGGGTCGCATAGATAGATTAAATCATTATTTGATCTTTTTGTCTTCAGTAACTGTGTTACCTTTAAGGTCTGTCCATGTGATCTCAACTTTATCACCTTTAGCAGCACCTCTAAAAGCAAATTTAAACTGTGGATTTTTAGACCAGAACTGGCTTGTAGATACATCATATACTACTTTACCATTTGCTTTTGCAGTAATGTGAGTGATGAAGTTTGCTTCAACACCTTTTTTCTTTGCTTGATCATAAGTAAGCATGTCATGTTTTGCCATTACTTTTACTTCTACAACAT
>JBNLDB010000238.1:0-2601 GCA_050304115.1 Sulfurovum sp.
AGAGTATTTTTTAGGGTCTTGTTTAAAGATATAGGCAGAATAGAGTCTATACCCTGTTAAAAGCATCAAGATCAGTGCCCAGATGAGAATATTGCCATCAAGTTCCGGATATAAGGCCACAGTCACTAAAACACCTAACAGCACAACAACCAGGAGAGCTCTCGTTGAAAGTGTATACAGTGCAATGACCACAGAGTCATCCACCATTTGAAGCTCTTTTATTGACGAAAATAATCTTTTTAAATTCATACAGCATTGTAGCATGAAACCCTAACAACTTGAGTATATTTTATACTAATTTAAAATTCATTTCCCGTTTTAATGATATCCAGCCCAAAACGTGCCCTTAACGCATGTATATTTTGATGTAACTGTTTGCCTTTACTGTCCTCATGAAAATCTATCAGTGAAAGTGTTTTCAGATTATGTGAGACAAAGTTTGAAACATTCAATGTCAGTTTGACAGCCCCTTTATTGGTCAGGGCTATCTCTTCATACATCTCTGAAAGCAAGGACTTAAAAAGTGTTTCAGAGAATACTCTGTCCACTGTTAAAGTCTTTTTTACTCTGGTACCATACTCATATCCTACCTTCAGGTAATAGCTTGTAGGGTTCACCTCCATGGCCATGACCATATAGATAATATGCCTTGCCATGATCATGATGCGTCGTTTGATCTCACTACTGTCATGTATCGCATCAAACGTACGGCTGATGCCTATGGATTTCCTCTCCCCTCTGCTGCTGATACCTTCCTGATCTGTTCCTGTGACACGTCTATAAAGTTGGATACCTGGCTTTTTCCATGATTCAAAAAGTTTTTTGTGTCGCTTTACATCACCAAGCGTAGAGATATAATGTGCTTCCAGCCTTCTTTGAAATCCTTTGCCGATACCCGGAAACTCCTTGATAGGGATATATTCTATATACCTGTCTATATCCTTCACCTCATACACACCGTAAGGTTTGGCGGATTCTGTTGCCAATTTAGCGATCCATTTTGCTTTGGCAATGCCTATAGAGACAGGAATGTCAAAATCTTCCAATATCTTTGCCTGTAACTCTTGAGCAAACGCATACACCTCTTCATCTTTTTTCCATCCGCTGACATCTCCGAAAAACTCATCGATGCTGTACTGTTCCACCTGGGGTATCTGTGCAGAGATAAAAGCATGTATTTGATGAGAAAGCTTATGATAGAGCGGATAGTTCGAAGGCACCACCGTTAACTGGGGACAAAGCTGTAAGGCCTGGGCGATAGGCATGGCCGTCTTCACCCCACATAGTCTGGCTTCATAACTGGCAGTGGTCACGATACCCCGTATCTTTTTTCTTCCTGCGATCTCATCTATAAAGTAAGACTCAAATGTTCTCTTTTTATCACTGTAAAACACGGGCGCTACAAAAGCACCGGAGTTGTCATTCATAAGCCTGATATGGGTACGTTTTTTGTTAAATATCTCAAGGTTGCTGCGAGACCCGACACACATAGGTATACCTTTGAGTCTATGGTCTACACTCCGTTCGGCTGAAGCAAAAAAACTGTCTATATCGATATGCAAAAACAAAGCTTGAACCTCCATAAAATATATCTCAATTATATCGACCGTAAAACTCTATCCTCAAATATATGACATATTGTCATACTTGAGCTTTATCATGATAAAAACAATGCAACGACATGAGTTCTTCAAAATAATTTATCATAAGATAAAGTTTTATTTAACACTAACTTAACACTTATAATTTAAAATTAATATGGATTGTTTTTTAACGATCCATAGGGGGAGATATTAGTATTCTAATATCTAATGGTGGACACCAAGTGTCTCAACAACATTAGACTAAAAGGAAGAAGAATGAAGTTAAATGTTAAATCATTGATGCTTGTGCTGGGTACAGGCATTGTGTTTTCATTAAGCGGATGTGGTGGTGGTAGCAGCACATCCACAGTAACTACATCGACAGACAGTGATCCTGCTCCAGGTGAGTTAGGGTATCAAGTAGTTACAGATCAAAACATTACCTATGTAGATTATACAGGTAATACACGTGTATCACCACTGTCAGCTGCGGCTGCGGAATATCATACAGGTATAGGATATGGTAATACACTTTTTGACAGTGCCGACAATAAGTGTATGAACTGTCACAATGAGCTCTATGATACATGGAAAGGTTCAATGCATGGTAAATCATGGACAGATCCAATTTTCCAATCAAAGTTCCAGGATTTCTTGCGTACACACTTAGCAAAAATTGGTCAAACACCAGATGGTGGTATACTATATGCACAAGCAGAAGTAGGTGTTGGTGATAAAAACATGTTCAGTGGTGCAGCACAAACATGTATCAAATGTCATGCTCCAGGTGCATACTATGCAGGTGATGTTAAAGTTACTGTAACAGATATAGGAAGTGCAATAGACCTTAATAATACAGAATTAATGGACTTGAAGACATTACATGAACCAACCGTGCAAGATCCAAATGCAGAGATCGCAGTCATTGCTGCAAATCCTCAAACAGATAGGGTATATAAAGCAACATTCCAGATCGGACATGAAGCAAACCGTGAAGGTATCAACTGTGCATTCTGTC
>JBNLDB010000239.1:0-2583 GCA_050304115.1 Sulfurovum sp.
ATATATTGATAAAGTTGAGGTCAATATGCTTCCTTTTGTCTATCTGCCAGTAGATATCAGGGCGTTAAACCTATCAGGAAGCGATGCTGTTTTTAATGTACAAAAACGTCTCCTTCAAAAGGCGAACCTGGATTTGAAGAGTAGTACAAACCTGAGCAACATACACTATAAGACGAAGGTCAAAAACAATAAACTGATTGGAAAAGTAGACTTTAAACCCAAAAAAGCACTGTTTGATCTTTATGAACTTCCTTTAAGACGAGAGGCCATAGGTCATATTGTTTTAGATTTAAATGTTTCAGAGAAACAGGTTGTGTCAGACTTGCAAATAAAGATGGAACAGGTGCTTAAGGCAGATAAAGACGATTTTAATCTTGATATAGACAATTTGGAAACACATGCAGTGTATGATATTCAAAAAGGAAGTGTTAGGGCAGAGAGTAAAGTCTGGCTTACCACACCATATGTAAAAAATGTTTCGGTGACAAACATTTTTACTATGGATGGGCAGATGCATTATAGCGGTGAGATCCATGCAAAAGAGTTCAGAGGAGTAGACGCGAAATTTGTAAAACCGTTTAATAATCTACAGATCATTTATGAAGGTGATAGCCAAAATTTAAAAACAGTGATACGATCTGATAGCCTTCAAGGAACCGTGAACTCATCTGATTTTAAAAAAGCTGACTTGCATTTGGAGAGTAAAGAGGCACTGGTGCTTAATGAATTCATCGAACTTCCTGCAGAACTCAATCAGACCCAAGCAAATTTCATCATAGACGCACCAATACATTTTGATACAAATACTTCCTTGTCCGCACAGGCAAGCATACGCTCTAATGTAGTGAACGTAGATGCAAATATCAGTTACACAGAAGTATTGAAGGTCAATGCGATCAGTGATATACCCGATGAATCTCTTTTAAGAACCTATATAAAAGATCTTAAGTGGGACAGTTTAAATCCTATTCAAACGGAAGTGGTGCTTAAAGATGATACCGTAGAGAGTAGTCTTTCTGCAGGAACTTTGGCTGCCAAGGCACAGTATGTTCTGGAGAGTAAAAAAGTAGACGGTGAGCTTACATTAGCCGGCTTACGCGCTGATATCACCGGTGTAGCGGATGAAAATTTGAGTATTAATACACATATCAACTCACTCTCGTCTTTGATAGAGAGTGTGAACAGTGTTTATACACTTGGTGATATGCCTGTTGTAAAAGGGAGTGCAGATATCTCGATCAAGATTTCTGAGTTGAAATATATGGATATGATGTTGAGGTCGCCTGAGATCATCTATCACGCGGATCATAAAACGCTACATCCTGTGAATGATATTGACCTAGTGGTAAGGCTTGAAGAATCGGGTATGCTATTGAAAAGGTACGCCTTTAGGTATGATACACAAAAACTTTTTGCTACCAAACCTTCAGCATTGGCATTTAAAGATGGGTTACTCACTATCTCACCACTATGGATCAATGACCAATTGGAAATAACAGGTGAATATCATATACAAACCAAAAAAGGCAATCTGGATGTAAGTGCTCAAAAATTACATACAGAACATGCATTAGTAGATTTGGATAGTAAGATAGATATTCAAGCGGTATTAGATGGCAATGAGACGGATGTACATGGTGAAGTGATTCTTTTAGGCGGTAACATTCATTATGATACCAGCCAGAAAAGTTTTGCATCAGACAGTGATATTATCATCGTACAGGATATGAAAAAGAAGGAGGAAAGTCCATTTATGGATGCACTGAGTACTTCCATTCATATCAAGACAGAAAATCCACTTATCTATCAAGAGGGTGAAGTAGATACCAAAGCCAATGTAGATCTGGTTGTCTATAAAGTAAAAGGTGGCGAATTGTCACTGCTAGGTACCGTAGAACTTCTTGCAGGTGGAAGTTATACGATTCAAGGCAAGAAGTTTGTTCTGAATAAAAGTTATGTCTATTTTACAGGAAAACCGGATAAACCCCTTATTGACGCAAGTGTAAAATATAAGTCAGGACGTCATCTTATTACGATCACGGTGACCGGTCCGGCTGATACACCAAAGATTGATTTTTCATCCAAGCCTAGTCTGAGCAAAGAACAGATATTGTCTGTTATTCTATTTGACTCTAAAGCGGGAGCAAGCGCAAATAATGCGGATAATATGATGAAAATGATGGGTGGTACACTCGCAAGATCAGCGTTATCTGATATGGGTTTTAACTTTGATCAACTTTCTGTCACCGAAAAAGGTGTAGAGGTGGGTAAAAAATTGACAGATAAGCTCATTGTCATCGTCGATACTGTCATAAGTGGAGTCAAAACAAACTACTTGCATACCAAACATATCGAGAGTGTTATGAGCTTTGGTGCAGAGTCTCAGTCTTATGATATTATCTACAGGAGGGAGTTTTAAGAGCATTTCTTTATAAAACTCCTGATCTCTATCTCCGGGCATGACTTTGAACAGTGGCATACCGGTCATTGCTTGAAACCTGGATATCCAGCCTCACTATCGGATAGAAGATGTATTCTCTATGAAAGTCTGTGCTTAAAGTCCTCATACCCGAAGTTACGTAC
>JBNLDB010000240.1:0-2568 GCA_050304115.1 Sulfurovum sp.
TTATACGTTGAACGTCGATGATAAGCAAAGCTTTATTAGCGTTGTATATGCGTATTATCTCGCTCAAGATCCTCGGGCAAACATTGCAACACTCTATGAACTGGGGCAACGCGCCTTTGGTGAAAATCAGGTACAACAACTTAAAGAGCGTATGCATGCACTTGAAGACCTTCCGCTTGAATGGCATATGATCGGTTCGCTCCAAAAGAACAAGATCAATAACCTTATAGACTTGCGCCCTACACTGATGCAATCACTTGACAGTATCGAACTGGCAACAGAACTGAACAAAAAACTCTTGGCAAAAGAGACAAAGATGCACTGCCTGCTTCAGATCAATGCAGCCAATGAAGCGACCAAATCAGGTGTCACTCCTGAAGAGGCTGTGGATGTCTACCAAACGATCAAAGAGAGCTGTCCCCAGATCAATCTCAAAGGTGTGATGACCATAGGGGCTCACAGTGAAGAGACTAAACTGATACAGCAAAGTTTTGAAACCACATTCGGTATCTACGAGAAATTGAAAAAAGAGGGTGCGACTGTCTGTTCTATGGGGATGAGCGGTGATTATGAATTGGCTATAAAATGTGGGTCGAACTTGGTGAGAATAGGATCAGCACTCTTTAAATAAACTGTAACAGGTCAAAGATTCTAACCTGTCACCCCTTAAGCAACAGCTTCTCTGCAGTGGCTGCAGACCCCGTAGAGGTTGATCTGTTGTTTGCTGATGGTAAAGTTCTCTTTTTTTGTGATTGATGTAAAGAGTTCATCTGCAACTGTATGTTTCGGCTTGTCTTCCACCTCTCCACACTCTGTACAGACCAGATGGATATGATCCTCTTTTAAAAGTTCATATTTAGATTTTTTACCTGTAATAGGCACTTCAACCACTACACCCTTCTCTACCATCAAAATAATGTTTTTATACACCGTTGCAAGTGAAAGAGATGGATGTGTTTTAATGACCTCTGCATAGATAGTATCTATGGACATATGTCCATATGCCTCTATCTGTTCCAATATATTCATACGTTGAAATGTAGCTTTTAGTCCACTATCCTTAAGTAGAGCTGCATAATCTGTCATAGTTATCCTTTCAATGTATACATCAAGCTATCACTCTATAGCCTTATGTATACACCCATCTTTAAAGATGGGAATATACTAAGGTCTTATAGATCGCCTTCGTGTTTTGCAAGATACTCAGCAACACCTGCAGTGTCAGCTTTCATACCTTCATCACCTTTTTGCCAACCAGCAGGACAAACTTCACCATGCTCATTAGTAAAGAGCATTGTATCTACCATTCTGATCATTTCATCAATGTTTCTACCAAGTGGAAGGTCATTGATCACTGCATGTCTTACTGTACCGTCTGCATCAATAAGGAAAGAACCTCTAAGCGCTACAGCGTCATCAAGAAGTACATCATAATCTCTAGCGATTTGCTTATTAAGGTCTGCTACTAGTGGCATATCAACTCTACCGATACCACCTTCAGCTACTGGAGTTTCTCTCCAAGCGAAGTGTGAGAATTGTGAATCTACAGAACAACCGATGATATTGATACCTCTTTCTCTGAACTCTTTAGCTCTGTGAGAAAATGCAATGATCTCTGATGGACATACAAAAGTAAAGTCAAGTGGGTAGAAGAAAAGTACCGCACCTTTTTCACCTAGGTTTTCCATAAGATTAAAGTCGTCTACGATTGAACCGTCTGCAAGTACGGCTGTTGCTGTAAAGTCTGGAGCTTTTTTTGTTACTAACATGTTTTGTTTCCTTGTTGATAATTTTTATTAACAAGGAAATATTATCATACTATCTTTAAAAATAAATTAAAAAGGGAGCAATCCAAATTTTTTAATAAATGCTTCATCTATCTCTATGATCCCTTTTTCCTGAAGCCTGTCAAGTACCTCTTTCGTACAGAATGTATCTCCGGGCCATTCTCTTTCATAACCATCCACTTCACTTTTATTCGTTCCGTCTATTGCTATGAACGGTTTAAGTATGACATCCCTGAGAGCATCTATATTGTTCACCACACGCCAGATGAGCATATAGGCATCACCCAGATCATTGTTCGCATCATCTACGATCACAAGCAGTTTGATATGTTTCTCAAACCCTTTAAGCTTGTGAATGAGTTGAAGTTGGGACTCTTGCTTATCGACACTGATCACACAGATCGGTGTTTTGGTCTCTGTCATATATTGTTTCAACCCTACGACACTGCTGCTGATCTCTTGTATCTTCTCAAGCAGCGCTTCATCTGAGAGTAAGGCTTCGACACCATGTTCCACTTCATCTCCTGTCGCATCTACCCCCAGTTTGCCACCGACAAACTGTTCCGAGGAAGAATGGTCAAGGTGGTCCACGATACCCTGTGTAATGAGCACTTTGCTTGAATCGAGTCGATTGAGTATATGTGTGGCCAATGCTTGACTCTCTTCAAGCTCAGGCGCATCCTCACCTACAAATATGGCATGCTTCACAAAGCTCATCTGGCCTACACCCCAAAAGGCATGCATGAACTGCTGGGCATGCCCTTTATAGAGTGTTTTCATC
>JBNLDB010000241.1:0-2541 GCA_050304115.1 Sulfurovum sp.
TACTATTAATGGTCTCTTTTTTTACTTCAGAGTCACAGTCCGTCTCTGTACTTCTTTTGGGAACTTTAGGCAGTGCTATTGTCGTTTTTTTAATTCTCTTTCTTATCGGTAAATATGTTTTGAATCACTTTTTCAGCTGGGCGATGTCTACCGGTTCAGAAGAGATATTCCTTGTCGCGGTACTGTTCATTGTCATGGGTGCCTCATTTTTGGCTCATGTATTTGGATTTACTTATTCATTGGGTGCTTTTATCGCAGGTATGACGATAGCAGAGACAAAATTCCGTTATCGAATAGAAGCAGATCTGATCCCTTTTAGGGATATACTTCTA
This sequence comes from Sulfurovum sp., assembly GCA_050304115.1. Classification (GTDB taxonomy): domain Bacteria; phylum Campylobacterota; class Campylobacteria; order Campylobacterales; family Sulfurovaceae; genus Sulfurovum. Next base: position 333 of record JBNLDB010000241.1, read on the forward strand.
GGTTTCTTTTTTGTGACGATAGGGATGCTGATTGACTGGCATTCTTTTATCGATTACGTAGATATTATCTTGGGACTTTTAGTGGGGGTGATGTTGCTAAAAGGCCTATTGATCTTTGGTATTTTGCGTTTCTTTGTACAAAAAAGAACAGCCCTGAAAACCGCATTGGCACTTTTCCAGGTCGGTGAATTTTCCCTGGCGATATTTTCTCTGGCACGTGCGAATGATCTGATCTCAGAAGAACTCAATCAGATTATGATCATTACCATCGTGCTTTCCATGATATTGACGCCTTTTGTATTGAAGAACATTAAAAAACTTGCAGATATATTCACCAAAGAACCAGTAGCATTACGTGACAGGGCCCTTATTGGCGGTACGTTTCACGACCATATTATTGTGTGTGGGTATGGACCGGTAGGACGAAAACTGGTTAAAAAGTTTAAAAAAAGAAAATTACTCTATGTGATCCTTGAACACGATGTGAAGGTAGTTGATGAAGTCCTTTCAAAAGGAGAAGAAGCCATTTATCTTGCCAATGCAGCACAGCAAATGGTTTTATCGCATTTTAATGTCAATCAATGTAGTGCGATCATCGTCACGATAGAAAATGAGATACAGAGACAATTGATCTGTGAAAATATTGTTTCATTTAGCCCGAATATCAACAGTATCGTCAGAGTCAATAATAAAGCAGAGGAAAAGATGATCTCCGCCTTGGGTATCAAGCATATCATCAACAGCAGAGATACGATCGCTGACATGCTGGCAGAAGAGGCATTGGCATGCCATCTTCAACTCAAAAAAGAATGATACCGTTTATTTCTCTTCCTCAGAGAGTTTTTCTATAAACTTGACCATCATTCTCACTCCGGCACCAGAAGCACCAAAAGGGTTTTCTCCCCATGCATGTTCTACAAATGCAGGACCTGCAATATCTATGTGTGCCCATTTGTCTTTGTGGTCTTCATCGATGAATTCAGAGAGGAATTGTCCCGCTGTGATCGCACCTCCATAACGTGTATTGGAAATGTTGCAGACATCGGCTATCTCAGACTTGATGGTCTTTTTAAGGTAAGGGTTAAAGTCCAGGGCAGTGGCCAGTTCTCCCGAACGTTTTGCGGCATCTACAACACGTGATTTGACTTCGTCAGAGTTACCCATAATACCCGAGGTATAGTTTCCTACACCAACGACACAGGCACCAGTCAGTGTGGCAAGATCGAAGAGGTAGTCCGCCTTGACCTCCTGCTGTGCATAGCAGAGTGTATCTGCAAGGACAAGACGGCCTTCAGCATCTGTGTTGCGTACCTCGATGGTTTTCCCATTCTTTGCTACCAGTACATCATCAGGTTTATACGCATCCCCGCCGATCATGTTCTCTACGGCACCTACAAAACCATGGACCTCTACAGGTAGGTTCATCTCTGCGACGGCTTTCATGATACCGATAACTGCTGAACCTCCACTCTTGTCTGATTTCATTGTGACCATAAAATCTGCAGGTTTAAGGCTTAGCCCCCCACTGTCATACGTAAGGCCTTTCCCTACAAGTGTGACGACGTATTTTGCATCTTTTGGCTTGTGTGCAAGGTGTATGACCCTTGGTCTATGGCGGCTTGCACGTGCTACGGCAAGCAGTGTCTCCATCTTCTCTTTTTTAAGTTCTTTTGGCTTCAGTACATTGCACTTCAGACCTGTTTCCTCTGCCATGGTCTCGGCGATCTTGGCCATCACATCCGGATAACAGTCATCAGGTGTTGTGTTGACGATGTTACGTGTAAAGTTAGTGGCATCAGCGACTATCTGTGCTTTATGTATGACAGTAGAAGCTTTTTCTATATCTACTGTGTATCCACTATACTCTTCAAGTGAGATAGAAATATGCTTGATCTTATTCTTACTTTTTTTTGTTTTATAATTCTCAAATGTGTATGCACCCAGGACAAAGCCTTCCACCATAGCACGAAGAGAGTTCGTACATTTCTCACTAGAGAGATAGGTTGCAATTTTGATAGATCTGTACTCTTTCCCATTGAGTGCTTTAATAGCATTGGCTGCAGCCGTTCTGATATCTTTACTGCGTGTTGAGTCTGCACCCACATAGAGTCTGTCTTTACTTACAAGGAGACACGTTTCATCCTGTCCCCCTTCAAAACCTGCTTTTTTTAAAAGTTTTTTATCTTGTACGAACGTATGATCTGTATTT
>JBNLDB010000242.1:0-2538 GCA_050304115.1 Sulfurovum sp.
CGCTTGCATCTGCGATCACACTGTTCGTACTTGTACTCAAAGACTCTAACGCTTTGATATCTTCCTTTTTCGCTGCCTGTGCATAGGTATAAAGTTCTAAAAGTGCCGGGTTGTTCTCTTGAAGTACCTTCAGTGCATCGGCATCCTCACTGTTTTTCTGCAGTGTCAAGAAAGCTTCATTCGCTTTTTCAAGCTTCGCCTCATGTAGCGCACTTATCACAGCCTGCCCGCCAAAGAACAGGATCAGAACGACAATCACTCCCCACAAATGAAACTTGTATTTTTTATACAGTGATTCCAGCTTGAAAGCACTCTCAAGTACCTTTTCATCACCGCTTAACTCTTTCTTTACATAATTCACATCATCTTTAATGCCCACGTAGCTCTCCTGCAACATTTTTATGCATATATTATACCTTTTGGAGTTAAAAGAGGGGTTATAGTTCTACAGTTCAACCACTGTAATACCTAAGTTTCCTGGCAGCCTGTAAAATTTCTGTATCTTGGGATGCTTTTTCAGATACTCTGTCACCAGTTTGGCCAACACACCCCCGCCTGTACCGTGAATGATCTGCACTTCATGCAGTCCGTTCACCAGTGCATCTGAGAGAAATTTATCCACAGTGTCTATGGCTTCATCTGCATACATGCCTAACAGTTTTACAGAAACGGCTGCCCCTGATTTTTCAACATTGACATTGACCTCTTTTGCCTTGGGTTTGACTTTTATCTGAGGGGTCTCTCCTCTTCTTTTGAGTTGCCCCAAAGGTACTCTCATCTTCAATCCGTCTACCATGATCGTCGCATCTTTGCCACGGATCCCGACGATCTCACCTTTATGAGAGCGGTACTTCACCTTGTCACCCTCTTTGAGCGGCACTTCATCTTTGAGTTTCACCTCTTTTTGCTTGAACTCTTTGCGCTGATGTGCCACGTTCAGCAGCCGTCTTCCCTCTGCTGACTCTTGTGCCCTCAACGCTTCTCTTGCTTTTTTTGTTGCAGCGTTATAGCGGTTCTCCAGGGTTGCAAGGGCTTTTCTATGACTCTCCTGAAGCTTCACCTCTTCATCCTGGAGTCTCTGTTTTTTCTTCTCTACGGATTTTAACTCCTCATCGATTTTGGCAATCTTCATGCGCATTTCACGCTCAAGTGTAGTGGATCTCTCTATGAGTTCATTGAGGTTTTCTTTGTCCTCTCCATAGACTTTTTTTGCTTTGTTCACGATGGCTACAGGTACACCGTAACGCTGTGCTGTCTCAAAGGCATAACTCTTTCCTATGCTTCCCTGCAGGAAAGTATAGGTAGGCACTCTTCGCTCTTCATCATACAGTGCTGCGATGAGTTCCACCTCATCATCACCTGCCATCAGTGAAGCCAAGCGTTTATGGTGCGTGGTCACGATAAAGGTAATACCCTTTTTCCGTAATTCATCCAACATCACGCGAAAGAGACTGGCTGCCTCATCACTGTCAGTACCCAGCTCTATCTCATCGACCCCTACGATCGCATCTTCTTTGTCAAAGAGTTTTGCAAACTCCTGCATACGTCCCGCAAACGTAGAGATATCATTTTTCACTGATTGGGGATCATCGATCACCGCTTCTATACTTTTATAATGCCCGACTTCAGTATGTGCTGCATTACATTGAAAAGGAAGCAGATACTTACTCATATAGACCGCTGAGAGCATGGACTTGAGCAGCATTGTTTTACCACCGGCATTGACACCTGTGACAAGCATGATCTGCTTAGAGAAATCCATCGTAATAGGGACGGGATTCTCTATAGCAGGATGGGCAAAATCCTGTAATTTGATACGTTTATGTTTAGAGGGTAAAACAAATTCATACTCTTTAGCCCTGGCAAAACTGACTCGTGCCTGATAGTGGTCAAATCTGTCATACTCTTTATTGATATAGGCTAAAAAACGTTCCCATTTGAAAAAGACCGCTGAAATATTTTTACAATAGGTATAGATCAATGCTTCTTTATTGCTAAGCAGTGCAGATTCTTTCTCTTTTAAGTGAGAAATACTTTGAGGAATGATATAAAAAAAGCCTCCCGGACTGCGTGCAGCCACCGTAGCCTTGATCGCATTGTTAAACCCTCCACGTACCAGCAATGTCTCTTCACCACCGTTGAAGTGTACCTGTGTATCCACAAGATACTCTCTGAGCCTGCTGGAGTGTGCGAGTTTATAGAGCGTCTCTTTGATGTCTATCTTATTTTGCTTGATGGCACGTTCCAGCTGAAAAAGTTCCGGATCACGTTCAGGATTGATCTCTCCTTCTGCTGTGAAATAGCCTATGATCTCAACGATCTCTTCTGGTATCTCTATGCCTTGTATCCAAGAGATGAGCGGTTCTGTGAAACCTACTGTCTTTAAAGTATTAAAGTAGGAGATCATGGTCACGAAAGCATAGATCTCATCCAGGGAGAGTACCCCCTGTTTTTTGATAAGATTGAGTTCTCTATCTAGATTGGGTACGGGTTTTGGCAGGGGAAACTGTACTTTGGAGAGTGCCTGTATATAACGAT
>JBNLDB010000243.1:0-2535 GCA_050304115.1 Sulfurovum sp.
ATGCACGGCGCTCAGAAGTGAAAAAATCCCGCAAGATGAAGTATCCAAAGGCAACAAAAATTTCACGGTGGCAGACTCACGGTCAAGTCCAGATGCAATTTGTGGAAAGCAATAAGGCATATGCCTCATACATATTGTTGAACCGAACACCTTCGGTGAAGGAGATAGCGCAAATGGTTTCAGTAGATAATTTAGCTGATCATTAAAATTATATTACTATGAAACATTTTAAAAAAGTGAAGAACTAGGCAAAGTAGCTCTCAATCCAGCGGCTGAAAAGCTGATTATTAAGCTTTCAGATTACCTCAATGCCAAAAACTACTCTAAACGCACCATCCGCAACTACTGCAGCGAAATACGTTTCGTATTTGCTTATTACAATCATAAAGATCCCGAAAAGGTCGATCAGGATGATATTATCGCTTACATCAACTTCATCAAAAAGCACTTTGGATCGGGCTATGATAAGTGCCGGATGGTCGCACAGGCGTGTAGCTTCTTTTACAAGAATATCCTTCGTGTCCCATATCTCGTACCTAGTGCCTTCTATCCACGACAAGAATTCAGACTTCCTGAGATCCTGAGTACCACTCAAGTGGCTCATGTGCTCAACTGCACCACCAACCTAAAGTATAAATGTATTCTGGGTATGTTCTATGGTACAGGCCTACGATTGGAAGAAATGGCCAATCTGCAAATACGCAACATCTGTTCTAAAAACAAGGAGGTAAAAGTCATTAAAGGAAAGGGCAATAAAGACCGCATCACGCTGCTTCCCGAAAAACTACTTCCTGAGTTACGTGATTATTACAGGAAATACCACCCCAAGGTCTACTTGTTTGAAGGACGTCACCAGAGCAAGCCCATGAGCAATAGCTCCATGCAAAGGATCGTCAGGGATGCCATGCAGAATGCCGGGTTTGCCAAAGGACAGTTTACCGCACACAGCCTGAGACATAGCTTCGCAACACATCTATTAGACTCTGGAGTAGACTTACACACCATCAAAGTGCTACTGGGACATAGCGACATCAAGACCACCATGGTCTACCTGCATTTGCAACAAAGTAAACGAGCAGAACTAGTGTCTCCTTTTGACCAGTTAACAGATGAAGACCAGGCTTAAATCACAGTTCCAGGCCCTCTTCGATCCTCAGCGTTTTAACTACAAAAATGAGTACACTCGATCCATAGCTTCAAGAATCTTCATATGCCACCGTCAGGAAATGGGGTACCATTGCTATCAATGTGATAACCCTGATTGTAGGCATACGCATTTGCAGTATCATAGCTGTGGAAACCGACATTGTTGTTTTTGTGGTACGCTCAAAAAAGAAGAGTGGGTAGAAGATCGTATTGACGACCTGTTACCCTGTCCCTATTACCACATCGTTTTTACTGTGCCTCATGAGTGGAATAAAGCCATGATGCAAGCACCTGAACAGCTATACAAGATCCTGTTTGATGCTGCTTCACAGACCTTGTTGAACCTGGGTAAAAACCCAAAATTCTTAGGGGCTGTACCCGGAATCACAGCGGTGTTACACACTTGGGGTCAGACGTTGGATTACCATGTTCACCTGCATTGCATTGTCAGTGCCGGAGGGATGACAAGCAACCAATGGCGGTCCGCCGATGCGGTAGCTCCCAAAAGAGAAAATGGTAAATTCCTGTTTCCCCAGGCTGCACTCAAAAAAATGTACAAAGCTATCTTTCTGCGACTGGTTGATCAGCAAAAGGAAACCATTCCTGTAGATGAAAAACAACTGGAAGAGGCCCTACAAAAGGTGCGCTACAAAACATGGAAAGTCTATGCCAAGAAGCCTTTTGGTGGACCTGAGCAGGTGATGAAGTATCTCGGCAGATATACCCACAGAACAGCTATCACACACCATCGGATCAAAGCGATCAGTGACCAGAGTATCTCTTTTTCTTACAAGGATTACAGGGACAATCAAAAGAAGCAAATGACGCTTACCCATCAGGAGTTTTTGTCCCGGTTTGAGCGGCACATCCTGCCGCATCGCTTTGTGCGGATACGGCATTATGGATTGCTCAAAAATCGAGGGAAAGCCACACGGATCAGACAACTACGTGAGCGAATGGACTGGGAACAGCCCACCGCCAAAGTGAAAGTACCGATGGCTGTGCGCATGATTGAAAAATACGGCGTAGATCTTACCAGATGTCAGCAATGTGATAAAGGAAAGTACGAATTGCTCATGACCAAGCACTTCGGCAAGGTTACCTATTACCGGGCCAGGGATGTGCCTCTAGATAAACTGAAGTAGAAAAAGAGTAGCGATCTACTTCAAGACATGTGCAATAAAGACAAGTCCCTGAATTGGAGAAAGGGGCTGCTATGTCCAAAAACGTAAAAAACATGCGCACAAACACTGTCAGGCAAGGGTTTATCCGAAAAGCAACTGGCTACAGTGGCTGTTGGCAAAGTACTTTAACGTGAGTTCGATATAAGTTTAAGGAATCTTAGCTTGAATGACCACTATTCTCCTCCTGGGAGGAGATTCAGAGGTG
>JBNLDB010000244.1:0-2510 GCA_050304115.1 Sulfurovum sp.
TTTTTTAAGCTGTACACCCATAGAGGATTCAAGCTTGAGGTAGATCGGTTTTCTGGGATCCTCAAAATTATTGACATAACACCAATCACCCGGTTTCTTTTCATCTTTTGCCTTACTCTGAATAAACTTTTCTACCACTTTATGTTTTCCGCTGCCCACTCTTCCCATGGCATAAAGGTTGTATCCCTCTTTCTTAATACCTATACCAAAACTGATCGCTTTGAGCGCCCTGTCCTGTCCTATGATCTCATCAGGATCTTTCAGTTCTGTAGTCGTGTTAAAATCAAATAACGCCAGGTCACAATGATTATAAAGTTTGTCAGTAGTTAGTGGTTTTATCATAAAGTGTCTCCGAATTCTGTACATTGGACCATGATATCTTTTAGTATGTGATAGTCCATGTGATGTGTATTTGCTACGGCTTCATCTGTCACAAACCCACCTGCGACATTCACCCCGCTGTAGATGGCTGCATCGCTTAAACATGCTTTCTTCCACCCCATATCTGCGATCTCCTTTACATAGGGTATCGTTGCATTTGCCAATGCCTGTGTAGCAGTAACAGGATAATCCCCGGGAATATTGGCTACACAGTAATGCAGTACACCATCCACTTCAAACACAGGATCATCATGGGTTGTAGGTCTGGAAGTCTCTATGCATCCTCCCTGATCAATAGCGACATCCACCAATACTGCCCCTTTTTTACAGTAAGAGAGCATCTTTCTGGTAATAAGTTGCGGTGTCTTTTCCCCTGTGACATAGGCCGCACAGATCACAATATCCACTATAGGAAGGGTCTTTTCCATATTATAGGCATTGGAGTAGAGTGTTGAGACATTCACACCCATAGAGGCTTCAATGGATCTCATACTCTGAGGGTTTCTTGCCATAACGATCACATCCGCACCCATTCCTGAAGCAATTTGAGCTGCATTCTTGGCTACATTTCCACTGCCGATGATCAGCACCTTGGAAGGAAGTATACCGGTCGCTCCACCTATCAATACACCCATACCCTTATTATGCATTGAAAGATAATAACTGGCAACCATTGGGGCAACTCTGCCTGCTATTTGACTCATAGGTGATAGTAGAGGTAATCTTCCGTTATCCTGAACAGTTTCATAGCCTATGGCCGTCACTTTTTTTTCAAGAAGTACCTCTGTCAATTTTTTATTGGGGGCAAGATGTAGGTAGGTAAAGAGTATTTGTCCAGCCTTTAAACTCTCATACTCTTCTGGCTGAGGCTCTTTGACTTTTACGATCATTTCACACGTAGTAAATATCTCTTTGGGATCATCAAGAATGACCCCGCCAGCCTGCTGATAGTCACTGTCGTAAAATCCGCTTTTCTCTCCAGCACTCTTTTGTATATAGACTTGATGTCCGGCTTCCACAAGTGATCTCACTCCAGAGGGGATCATTCCTACTCTGTACTCCTTATGCTTGATCTCTTTTGGAATACCAATTTTCATCTGAAAATTCCCTTCTCTCTAAAGTACACTCGCTACGCATGACATACGACAACATAAACAGTCAACGTCGTTTATCATACGCTCCTATTTATTTGTCTACTATACCTTGGTTCTGGCAATGGGGTTTACTCTTAATCGCTCCTCAGGTATCGGTTTTGCACTCTCTTCACATATGCCATAGGTACCGTTTTTTATCTTTGCAAGTGCATGCAGCGTCTCATTTCGCTCATTCTCCTGCTGTTCTAAGATCGTGTTGTCTTTACTGCTAAGACTTTGAAGGGATGCGAGATCTTCCATATCATTGATCCCATCATCACTTCCGACACTGTCAAGCTCTGATCTTAGCTGTTCAATATTACTTTCGATATGTGCCAATTTTTCTTCTAATAGTTTCTCAAATTCATTCAAATTCAGATCATCTCTCTTTTTCATATTCTACCCCTTTTTTTCAATCTCTACTTTTATAGTGAATTGGATCTACGGTACATAGACCAGCACATCTTTGGATGTTTCTCTTAAAATATACGTTGCCACACTTCCAAGCAAAGCATTTAGCCCTACTGTACCTCGAGACCCGACAACCACAAGGTCATACAACCCATCATTGATATAAGTCACCAGAGTCTCTTTCGTATAGAGTTCACCGTCGATCACTTTACCTTTCTTAACAGATACCTCCTGCATAAAATGTTTCAGATCACTTTTAGCACAGGATTTTGCCACATCATTGTATTGTGATAGATCACGACCTACTACGGCATAAGGTCCTTCCATATAGATAGTATCAAAGGCATTGACCACATTGATCTTTGCACTTGGAAAGGTCTCTTGTGCAAACAAGATACTCTGTTTTGACTGCATACCAAAGTCTGTGGGCGCTATGATATTTTTGTAAGGTGTTTTTGCACTGTTCTTCACGATCAATACAGGCAAGTGACTTAAGTGTGCCACTTTTTGCGCCGTCGTACCCAAGAAACCTTTTCGCCCTTTCTTCTTACTGTGCGCACCTATGATGATCATATCAACTTGATT
>JBNLDB010000245.1:0-2510 GCA_050304115.1 Sulfurovum sp.
CTAAAAGGCTCGGCATCTTTGATGATCTTACTCTTTTTTTCAGCTTTTTCAAGACCTTTGATAGAGACTGTAGCTCCATCATTTGCTTGTTTACTGGAGTTTCGACGTAGGAAGATCCCGAATGCCCCTAAAAAGTCTCTGGTCGTTGCAGAACAGTCTCGACACTCATAGCTTCCGCCCCATCCATACGGTTCACCATAAAACTCTTTGGCCAGCATGCCTACGTTTTTCGGAGTGAAAGGGAGCGGTTTTTTCGCGATGATAGCTGGATCATTGACCTTGACTTTTTCAATATGTGCTCTTCCTTTAGCATCACGTGAAGCCACTAGATACTTTTGATCTTCAGAGATCGGGAAAAGGGCACCCAGTTTAACGATGGAGATATCTTTAGACCCATTGTAAAGTCGAAGATTATCTTTGATCGCCATGGCATAATGGTTGTTTTTAAATGTGTTGATGAAATCAGAACTGACCAGTGCCAGATCGGACGTTTTGACCCAGCCAAAAGAGTATGATGCTCTTACAAAGGCCCATCGTTTGTCTTTGGAAAAATGGGAGATGTAAAGAGGCACATTAATGTGCAGCGCAGAGTTTTGGTTATAGTCAAAAGGAAATCCTTCACCGGTCTTTTTAGGGTCCCTGAAGAAAGCAGATGAGGTAGGCAGTGCTTTGACATTGGTATGACGCACGGTGATCGCTTTATATTTTTTTGTATCAATGTGATCATAGTCAGCATTCTCTATCCATTTGTTATATACTTTGGCAGGTATGATGGCCCCTTTAGCCTTATAGATAGGCTTTTTGGTGATAAACCTGATCTCCCAGCCAAAATCATTTTCAGGGATATCCAATGCATTTAAACTCCATGGTTCGAAGTATTTTTCATTAAACCTTTCATCGAACTCTTTTTGTTTCTCTTTGGAAAAAGGTTTGATCTGATCTGCATAATAGGCAGGGTCCTGTGGGATCTTCTTCATATCTGCCACCCTGTTTTTAGGCATACGGTCTATTTTGCTTTTTACACGTTTGCTCTCTTTGAGCAGGTACTCCGCATGTAGTCCGGTCAAAAAGCCAAGAAGAAGGAAGAGAAGGATTGATTTTTGATACATTTGGTCTTTCTTTTTTGTTTAATCATAGGATAGTTTGGTTAATGGTTGGTTTATATCTGTGTGCAAAAGTCAGTCTTTTGGAGGATGAGATTTTTTACTGTTTCTTTTACGTCTTTTTTGTTTTCGCTCTTTATTTTCTGTATGTACAGACTTCACCCAGAGCCTGTTAAGTACGACATAGATGATCCCAGTGACAATGACGGAGTAAAATGCGGTCCCTACATAGAGTGGCACCAGTATGTCATCGAAATGTTCACTGAACCATGACATGGTCAATTCTATATCTTCGAGACCTTCACGTCCGAGGATAAAGTTTCCCGTAAGGTATTCCATATAGTACATAGGAGGCATGGTGAAAGGATTGCTTAGCCAAACCATGGAGATGGCTATGGGCACATTGAACCTGATAAAAGGTGTCGTGGCCATAACCGCCAGCATCTGCATAGGCATTGGTATAAATCCCCAAAAGAGTCCTACAGCTACACCTCTGGTCACCATCCGTCTGTTTACAGCAAAATAGGCTTTGGGTAAATTGTATTTTTCTAAAAATGCATCTATTTTATTGCTGCCGGAAGGCTTTTTCTTAAAAACTTTTCGTATCATTTATATTTATAGTTCCAATTAGTATCTGGCTTAGTGTAATACCGGAGAGCTTTAAATCACCTTTTTATCAACTTTTGTGTAAAATACGCGTATTAAAATAGACACAAAGGTACAATGATGAGTGGATATATGATTTTTTCGGGAACATCAAACCCTGAACTCGCTAAAGAGATAGCAGCTTACTTGGAGATGCCTCTTTCCAAGGCGAATATTAACCGTTTTTCTGACGGTGAGATCTCTGTACAGATCGCAGAAAGTGTACGTGGTAAAGATGTATTTATCATTCAGCCTACCTCTGCTCCTGCAAACAGTAACCTTATGGAACTTTTAATCATGACAGATGCACTGAAGCGTTCATCTGCAAAGTCCATTACGGCAGTTGTACCTTACTACGGTTATGCAAGACAAGACAGAAAAGCTGCACCAAGAGTACCTATTTCAGCAAAGCTTGTAGCCAATCTTATGGAAACATCGGGCATCACCCGTATGGTAACTGTGGATCTTCATGCTTCCCAGATACAAGGATTCTTTGATATCCCGGTAGACAACCTCTATGGGGCTATTTTATTTATGGATTACATTAGAGCGAAGAATTTTGAAAACCCTGTGATCGCTTCTCCGGATATCGGTGGTGTGGCAAGAGCAAGATACTTTGCCAATAAACTGGGTCTGGATATGGTTATCGTTGATAAGAGACGTGAAAAAGCCAATGAGAGTGAAGTGATGAATATCATTGGTAATGTTGAGGGTAAAGATGTGATCCTCATCGATGATATGGTCGATACTGCTGGAACGATG
>JBNLDB010000246.1:0-2487 GCA_050304115.1 Sulfurovum sp.
TGGTGGACACCAACCGAAACTTTGCAAAGAAATACGGGTTGCTTATCTCGGAAGGAAAATTGAAAGACCGTATGGCACGTGCAGTCTACGTCGTAGACCGTGAAGGGGTTATCATCTATAAGGAGATCGTTCCGGAAATTGTGGATGAGGTCAATTATGATGCCTGTTTGGAAGCGATTGAGGCTGCCGTGAATGAAAAGAAAAAAGGACATACTCACGAAGAGTGGATGTCTGTGTGATCTTCCATCATCATGAAAAATATGTATGAAGATACGTCGCTTACACCCATGCGTGTAGCACGTCTAAGCGGATATATTGATTGGGCTTCCCAACCCTCTTTATTTAAACATTATCCAGATTTTTTATTTCGTTACGTATACGATACGATACCGGAATTAAAAGTTGCGGAGTTATCACGTTGTATTACTTCGTATACGGATATCGGGGGGAAGCCCTATTATCGCCTTAACACACCTTCTGCAGGTAATTTGCACCCTATAGAACTCTATGTACAGATTCGAGGGATCAAAGGGGTGATCAGCGGGATCTATCATGTCAATGCCAAAGATGAGTGTTTTGTATTGATCAAAGAGATCGAAGAAGAGGGGATCGAGCCTATGGTTGGACTCTCCCACCGTTTTAAGGGGATGCTCTTTATTGTGAGTATCGTCCCGTTCCGTTCAGAATGGAAGTATGGAGAACGTTCTGTACGTTATTGTTATCTTGATGCGGGACATCAGGCAGGTGCCATTTTAGCTTCGGCCCATACCCTGGGACAAAAAGCAACAATTTTGTCAGACATTGATGCCTTGAGCCTCAATGAACAAATGGGATTTGGCGCACACGAGTTCAGCTGTATGGCGATCGGCGTGGGAGAAGAGACGGAGAAGAGTGTCGTACCCCTCTCCAGCCCTATGTTAGAGGTTGCACCTACAGACTATTGTGAAAACCAAAGTACCTTTTCAAGGTATCTGGAACATTATAAATATACGGTCTCTTACCCTGAAATACGATCCTTATCCAAAGACCTGTCGAGCATTTATCATCGGCGCTCTGTACGACTTTTTGAAGAGGAAGCGATCTCCAGTGAGATCACAGATTATTTTCTGCAGCGCATGGCCGAGCTGAGTTCTCCTATTCATGCAGAAGTGGTGATCTTAAAAAACGGATCAAAAGAGCCTGGTCTATACAGGAACGGTGTGAAGGTAAAAAATGGAGAGTATGCCGATCTAATGACCCATCTATTGGTCGATCAGTCCTTTATTAAAAATGCTGCAATGGTCATTATTTTTACGGCAGATGAATTTATGGCACATCGTTTGATCACAGCAGGTGCATTTGCACATATGCTGCAGCTTGAAGCGATAGAGAAGGGTATTGGTTTTACAGGTATCGGAGCCTTTTATGATCAAAAAATACAACATTTTTTAGGGCATGAGAAGCCTATACTTTATGTGTGTGCACTGGGAGGAATGAAAGCATGACAGAAAAAAAAGAAGCGCAGAGTATATTGAATATCTATCGTTTTATGCGACAAGACGGCACACTCTATCTTGATGAAGATGAAGAGATGCTTGATGCACTGTTCTCTACGATCACACAGGCTATTACAGACTCCGGACGGCTGAAAACAAAGCTTCCCTACAATGAATTTGTATTGCCTAGTCGTAAAGTGATCGAAGGGGATGAAGGCTGGGTAGGACATTTTGAGGAGAAAGACAACCGACGATTTTTTTTAAGTGATGTACATGATTATCTCTATCTGATGTATGGCCGCCATTAGAATGGATCTTGCATATAGTTCCTTATAATCCTCTGAAAAAGGAACGTGGAATGGCCACAGTGATTTTACGAAATGACAATATCAAAGTAAAGGTACCAGCAGGCATGACGTTGCGTCAGGTCGCCCAGAAAACAGGGGCTTCCATGGAATTTGGATGCCGTAAAGGGGAGTGTACCCTTTGTGCTGCTACAGTGGATGCAGGCATGGAGTATTTGAGTGCGTTGAACAGCAAAGAGATCACAGCACTTGAATTACTCGATAAGAAGAGCAGTTCGATCCGCCTCATGTGTCAATGCAAAGTAGAAACAGATGAGGGCGAGATCGTGATCTCGTATCTTTCAACATGTTAGGGGCTCTAGCTCCTCTTACAGAAAATGTTCATTTCATAGGTGCTTTTGATCCTATGATCAGAACTTTTGACATCATTATGAAAACAGCCAACGGCAGTTCTTACAACAGTTACCTTGTACGAGGCAGTGAAGGGGTATGTGTGATGGATACCGTAAAAAAAGAGTTTTCAGATCAGTTCTTTGAACGTTTGGAACGTCTTTGTGACTATGACGAGATACGCTATATCGTGCTTCATCATTTGGCACCGGACCATTCAGGTGCCTTGATAGACCTGATGGAAAGAGCCCCTCAGGCCAAGCTTATTATCTCTGGTAGGGCAGTGCTCATGCTTAAAGCATTAGTAAAAAAAGATA
>JBNLDB010000247.1:0-2482 GCA_050304115.1 Sulfurovum sp.
TCTACGGTACCTCATTTAGAGAATGGAAAAGTTGAACCGCGTATGGCTGTCATAAGAACATTCTGTTTAAAGAAAGATGATGACTATAGTGTGATGAATGGTGGATTAGTTAGGGTAGCTGCACATAAAGACCATCTCTTTGTTTCATCAAAAAAAGGTGGAATCAGTAAAGATCTATGGATATTGGGAAAAGATAAAGTAGACATTGCTTCTTCGAGCATGCTTAAAGAGAGCCGGTATGTTGAAACCTCTATCGATAAGATCACTACACTTAAAGCTGAAAATCTCTTTTGGCTTGGAAGATATCTCTCCAGATCCATAGGTACGACAAGAATGATCCTGAATGTGATCAAGAAGCTTACCAATTTTTACCGTTATGAAGTGAAGACATCCATAGAATCGCAATTGATCCTACAAAGGGCATTGACACATATGACAATGACCTATCCGGGTTTCCTGGATAAAGAAAACAACAAGAACATCAATCTCTTTCCTATGCGTGAGATCACGTCAGTGATCAAAAACAGGGATCGTGTCGGTTCCCTGGCATCAACGATAGCTATGCTTTCACATGCGAATATTAATCTCAAAGATATCTTGGCCCTTGAATCTTCAAAACTCTTTGACAAGATTCAGCAGGATTGGAGTATGTTCATCTATAGAAGCAGCGATTCAACTTTAATCATTGCCAATGAATTGGAAAAAACCTTGGTCTATCTTATGGCGTATAAAGAACTTGTCCATGAGAGCATTTTCAAAGAGCAGGGGCTGATCATTTATGAGATAGGGTATAAGATCGAAGATGCTTTACTTCTTATAGCAAAGGCAAGGCCTATGCTATGTATGAAAATGGATAAATTGACAGGACGTGACGTTTTAGAAGCGATGTTGACCTCTATGGAGAGTTTCAATGCCTATAGAGCACATTATAAAAGTTCGTTAACATTAAAAAATGTTGTAGAATTTCTTATTTTTAACCCACAGTTTCCTAAGTCACTTACCTACATCATTAACTCTCTTTTAAAAGAGTTTCAATTATTACCTAAAACGAAAGAGACATTGACCACGTATGAAGAAGTGATGATCGAGGCACAATCGATCTTAGAAGCTGTAGATTTTGATGCACTGTTTGATACTAAAGAAGAGGAGGGTGTCTATATGAAACTTGATAGTGTTTTATCCCATTTGTCTGACCTGTTCTTAAAGTGTTCCAACACCTTTTCAAATACCTATTTTTCACATTACGATGAGTAAACATGATCTATAATATTTATCACAAAACAGCCTTTACCTATGAAAATGATGTGACTTTCAGTCATAATATTGCAAGATTAAAACCAAAATCTACACCCTATCAAAAGTTACTTTCCTTTTCTATGGAAATTGAACCGGAAGTCTTTGAATCTCATGAATTCACAGATATGTTCGGTAATACGAATACCCACATGCTTCTCAGGGAACCGCATCAGTCCTTGAGTGTTATCGGTAGATCCAAGGTTGAGATATTTCCTGAGATTATAGATGACCATATCAAGTTGGTAAAACAGAACAGTATTACTTATGCGCAGGCTATAGAGAGGTTATCGAAGTTTCATAAGGATGATCTGGCGGCGAAACAATTTATTTTTGAATCAGAGCTTATTCCCTACAGTTCTAAAAAGATCAAGGCCTATGTGTTGGAATCTTTTCAGAAAGATAGAGATCTTTTCGAAGCTGCACATGAATTAATGGAACGTATCTACCATGATTTTGAATTTCTTTCCGGATTTAGCGATATTACTACGCCCGTTGAAAAGATCTTTGAATCCAAAAAGGGTGTCTGTCAGGACTTTGCCCAATTTGCTATCTCTGCACTGCGTACGATCGGATTGCCTGCAAAATATATGAGTGGTTATATAGAAACGATACCTCCTAAAGGTGAAAAGAAACTCTTCGGTGCAGATGCATCCCACGCATGGTTTTCTCTTTATATCCCTAATGCAGGTTGGGTAGAGTTTGATCCGACCAATAACTTGATCCCAAGAGACCAGCATATACTTTTGGGATCAGGAAGGGATTATCATGATATCTCACCTTTGAAAGGCGTGGTATACAGTAGTGGTAAAAGTGAACTTTCTGTGATGGTTGATGTAAGAAAAAGTGACGATGAAGAGAAAAATAGAATGCAGCAAAGCCAACAACAGTAAATTGGCTGTTTTGGCTTTTTCCTTAGATTCTATCCAACAATGAGTCTGTCCACATTTTTATAGAGGTCTTCCAGAATATTTTGATTATTTTCTATAGATTTTTTCACTTCACTATCAAATTCCGGATCTAAGATCTTGAACATCATATTGATGTCTTCGATGATCAGATCTGTCATTTCCATCTCTTTATTGAAGCGTAAACGAAAATCAACTTCTTCTATCAGTTTACCGAGTTTAAGAAAATAGTCACTGCATCTTCTGTGTCCTCTCTTCTCATATGCTCCCCACACTTCACA
>JBNLDB010000248.1:0-2475 GCA_050304115.1 Sulfurovum sp.
ATCTCTCCAAACACGGGGCTGCCTTCGTTCAAGCAGCTAAAATGTTTGATTTTAATAAAGTCATCATTCATGGTGATATTTCCCTGGCAAAACGTGCAGGGGCTGACGGTGTGCATTTAAGCAGTCTGCAGCTGGATGAGATCACTGATGCAAAAGCGATGGGGCTCTTTGTCGTGGTCAGTACGCACACGATCGACGAGCTCAAAAAAGCAGAGGTATTAGGGGCAGACATGGCAACCTTCAGTCCTATCTTTGAAACACCGGGCAAAGGTGCCCCGGTTGGTCTGGATATGCTTAGATCCGTTACCTCTGAAGTGACTATACCTGTGTTGGCCTTAGGCGGGATCTTGACAGAAGAACAGGTAAGTGCGTGTGAAAGATCCGGGGCAATCGGTTTTGCCTCTATCCGTTATTTTGGAGCGTAGGAATGTCGCGGATCGGTTTGATACTTTTCTCTTTCATTGCTATTGTGTTTGCACCGCTTCTGCATGCCCAAGAGACAGCGGCAGATTTCAGGGTTGAATATGGCATATTTGGTCAAGTGGGAAAAGCACATGCCATACTGAGAACGTATGACAAATACTATATGATTGATGCAAATGTATCTGCAATGGGCATAGCAAAAGCAGTCACAGATGATCTGAAAGAGAGACATATCTCGAAAGGACACATTTCAGAAGGTGTTCTGGTGACAGATATGTATCAAATGATCAAATCTTTCGGTCCCTATACGACTACGACGATCTACAGGGTAGATCATACAAAAAAGAGTGTCACACGCCAGTATAAAAGATGGAAATACGGTCAGCTACGCATCAATGAGACAGTGAGACTCGACTATTACGGTAAAGATGATCTGATGACCTTGTTTTTGAATCTTCCTGTACATATCAAAGAGAAACAGAGACCTAAAAAGTATCAATTTATAGCGGTAGGGGAAGACCGTAAAAACGGGCGTGTTGACATTACCATACCTTCCAAGAAAGACTTAAAAGAGATCATCGATTTTGTCGGTAAAGGTCAAGAGGGTGATTGGTACAGCAGGGTGGTGATGCATCGAAAACTTTACCATAGCAAACAGGGTGAACTTGATGTAAGGATCGGCAAAGAGGGGATGGTAGAAAAAGCAGTTCTGAAAGACTTGATCTTCTTCGGTGATGTGCGTATCATTAAGCAATAGTGGAGCATAAACTCTCTTAAATAAGCAAAACGCTATAATCTATCTCATTAAACACGCGTTATATTTATAAGGATCATTACTATGTTTGAAACCGTCATCGGTCTTGAAGTACATGTACAACTTAACACTAAAACAAAACTTTTCTGCTCTTGTCCCACCTCTTTTGCAGAGCATCAAAACAGCAATACCTGCCCTACCTGTTTGGCACTTCCGGGTGCTTTACCCGTGGTCAATAAAGAAGCTGCGATCAAAGCGATGAGATTCGGATATGCGATCAATGCCAATGTCAACCATGATTCTGTGTTCGATAGAAAATCCTATTTTTATCCGGACAGTCCGTCAGCATATCAGATCACCCAGTTGTCAAAAGCGATCGTACAGAATGGTGAGCTCTTCATAGACCTGGAAGACGGTACGCAAAAACGTATCGGTATGACACAGGCACACCTTGAGGCGGATGCCGGAAAGAACATGCATGAAGGCAACCACTCTAAAGTGGACCTGAACCGTGCAGGAACACCACTGCTCGAGATCGTCTCTCAACCGGATATGAGAAGCGCTGATGAAGCCGTGGCATACTTGAAGAAACTCCACTCTACGGTACGTTACCTTGATATCTCTGATGCGAACATGCAAGAGGGGTCGTTCAGATGTGATGTGAATGTCTCTATCCGTCCTAAAGGGCAGGAGGCATTTGGAACAAGGGTTGAGATCAAGAACATCAACTCATTTAAATTTGTGGCTGCTGCGATAGCCTATGAGGTACAAAGACAAACGGAAGCGTATGAAGACGGTGTCTATGAACAGGAAGTCTATCAGGAGACACGTCTTTGGAATGTGGATGAGGGTGTGACAAAATCGATGAGAGGGAAAGAGGAAGCTGCGGATTACCGTTACTTCCCGGACCCTGACCTGCGTCCGCTTATCGTGACGGATGAGATGATCACTGAAGCAAAGATCATGCCGGAACTTCCAGATGCCAAAGTGAAACGTTATGTAGAAGAGCTTGGGATCAAGTCATATGATGCCCATGTGATCACTTTAGATAAAGAGATGGCATACTACTTTGAAGAGATGTTGGAGAACGGTGCTGTGCCTAAAACAGCGGTAACATGGTTAACCTCTGAACTGCTTGGCCGTTTGAATAAAGCAGGACTCTCTATGGAAGATTCGCCTGTAGATGCTAAAACACTGGGTACATTGGTTTCTAAAATTACTGACAGTACCATCTCAGGGGCAGGTGCGAAAGAGATCCTTGACCATATGATGGAAAATGAGAGTCGTGACATCGATGG
>JBNLDB010000249.1:0-2459 GCA_050304115.1 Sulfurovum sp.
GAAGCCTATTTGGCTATCCTTGCAGGTGATGTAAAAACGGCCCAGAATAAATTGGATCTTATCGATGATCGTTCCTCTCTTTCCGTGATCAGAGAGTTCCTTCAACACTCTACCATTAAGGCAAATTAATGAAGGGTTTATCACTATTTGCATTGACCATAGCAGCACTGCTCTTTGCAGGATGCAGCAGTAAAAAATATTTTGAACCTGAACAGACATTTTCAGCATCAAATGCTTCAACTTCCTATGGTGGAAGTATGCATGACCTTAGCCGTGAGGGAGGGACACTTAAAAGTGGCCAATACATCAGTAAAGAAGGGTTAAGCACTGTCAATCTTGGTGAAGGATATAGATTTTTAAATGAAAACGATAGCTATATTCTGGCTACAAATGCTGAGGGTATTTTAAAGATCATTGATAAAAAAACGAAAGAGACAGTACGTACGGTCTCTCTCAAAGTACCTGTGGTCTCTGCAACGATCAACAATGGTGTGATCGCTTATATTCTTAACAGCAATACTTTTGGAATCTATCAAATGTCAGACAATAGAAAAGTGGTTGAAAGCCGTTCTGAGGCAACTTTTGCCATCGATACAAGAGCAGCAAGCCCGATCTTTATCGATAGTCTGGTCGTTATGCCTATGCTTGACGGAAAACTCATTATTGTCAACATCCAAGACAGTGAAAATGCCAAAGTGGTCTATCTCAGTACGGAAAAAGCATTTAACAATATTATCTATCTCTCCCGTGCAGGTGATACGATGATCGCTGCAACGCCAAAAAAACTGCTTACCTTAGGCAGTGGCGGTCAAAGGGAGTATAGTGCGGATATCTCTGAAGTCGCATATAACAACGGTACCATTTACCTCTTTACCAAAGAAGGAGAGATCCTTGCGTTAAACAGCGCTCTTGAAAAAGTAGGAGAAGCAAAGTATAAGTTCGCACACTATTCTGTAGCGACAGCATTTGATGGCAGGGTGTATGGTTTGGACCAGGGAGGGTCATTGATCGTGATGGACAGTGCTTTGACAAAACATAAGATCTATGATCTTGGAGAAGTGGATGAGCCGGCATTTATCAGTGGAACAAAGCTCTATAAAGACGGTGATATCATTGAATTGTCCAAACTAGGTTATGAGTGATCTGCTAACAGCGTTTGAAGAGTATCTCAGTGTCACGAAGGCACTCGATACACTTACGATCTCCTCCTATTTGGGTGACCTTGCCCAACTCGAAGAGGAGAGTCAAAAAATATTGACGAACCTCGATACTACGGATATACTGAAATTTTTATCTACGTTTGAGAACAAAAGAACACTCAATCGAAAACTCTCTTCTATCAATGTTTTTTTCGATTTTTGCCATAAACAGGATTTCAAACATGAAAAGATCAAGATCCCTATGGCAAAAGTACCCAAAAATTTACCCAAGTATATGAGCAGTGAAGAGATACTGCAGGGTATAAAGAACATTGACAGAAGCAAGGTCATGGGATTGCGTGACTATGCACTGATACTCTTCTTGTATGCCAGCGGTTGTCGTATCTCTGAAGCATTGAACGTACAACGCAGTGATATTGTGGATGGGTGGTTGAAGATACGTTTTGCCAAAGGGGAGAAAGAACGTATCGTACCTTTGGCACCTATCGCTGTGCAGGCATTGGAGAAGTATATGCAGGCTCAGGATATGGCAAGCAGTTATATCTGGCTCAATTACAAAGGTGATATCCTCAGCCGTATCTCAGCCTATAAGATCGTGAAGAAGTATCTGGGGGCATCCCCGCATGTATTGCGGCACTCTTTTGCTTCATCGCTGATCATCGGTGGTGCAGACTTACGTGTGGTGCAGGAGTTATTGGGACACAGTTCTCTTGAGACCACACAGATCTATACCCATATACAAAAACAGAATTTGGCTGAGACCATGAAGAGTTATCATCCGTTAAAAGGAGTATCATGAAAGCATTGGTTGAATATCTGAACCAGAAAAAACTTATTTTTAAATCACTCAAAGAGATCCTGCCTAAAGAACTGGGTTCCCGTAAAAAAGTTTCACTCTATGTAGGGGTTGACCTGAAGGGGTATTATGCCCTGGTAATGGAACTTGAAAAGAAGAGCAGGGTACTTCGGAAAGAGGCAGCTGAGCTCATGGAACTGCATGCAAAAGCGGAAAAATATATCGATAGCAAGATCACTAAAAAATATATAGTGATCAAAGCACCCTTATGTTCACATGCTAAAGTGATGCTTGAAGAGAACGGCTGGAAGGTATGGCATGAAGGGTAAGGTATTACTCGCAGATATTGGAAATACCCATTTTCATATCTATAACGGCTCTAAAGTAGAGCATTTGTCCTATGATGAGGCGATTGCCAAATATAGCCAAGAGAGACTCTGTTATATTTCGGTCAAACAACACTTGAACAGTACCATAGAAAATATTTCCATATGGAAAAATAT
>JBNLDB010000250.1:0-2437 GCA_050304115.1 Sulfurovum sp.
GCGTTTTTTCTGTCAAACACCTTAACTCTAAATTTATACTATACGCATTCAGAATGGTTGTAAAAAAGCTATTTTTGCAGCGAATTCAGACTGACATGGAAAACGTTAAACTGGTAGCAACCGATTTGGACGGTACTTTTTTAAATCATCATAATTACTCCTTTGAAGAGTCTTTCGAGGCTCTGCAAAAAATTAAAGCAGCCGGTATCCCTCTTATTTTCACTACCAGTAAAACGAAAGCTGAAGTGGAATACCTACAAGACAGAGTTGGAATATCAGAACCTTTTATTGTCGAGAATGGTGCTGCACTTTTTATACCTGAAGGGTATAAAGGATTTGATCTATCATCTCTAGAAACGTATGATGATAAGAGAGTCATGGTCTTTGGTCAATCGCATACGAAAATTTTGGAATTCTACAGACGCTACAAAGATGCATGTTGCATGGTTGGTTTGAGTGATATGTCTGATGATGAAATTATACATTTAACCGGGTTGGTACAAAGAGATGTGATTCTTGCAAAACAGCGTGACTTTACTGAACCATTTATTCTCAAAGATGAGACAAAATTAGAAGAGATAAAAAAGTTGGCACAGGCTTATGGATTGAAGATCACACAAGGTGGACGGTTTTATCATATCATGAGCGAATTTCAGGATAAGGGGATCGCAGTGATCAAGACCATAGAACTATTTGAAGATCTTTATCAGGAACATGTCAGTTCGATCGCTCTGGGTGACAGCCAAAATGATACTGCCATGCTGGAACGTGTTGATATACCTATATTGATCCAAAAATATGACGGAAGCTATCTTGAAACCAATGTCCCTCATATACAAAAGTCAAGCTATCAAGGCAGTAAAGGGTGGAATGAGATGGTATTGAAATATGTCTAATAAAAAATTACTGGCACAGATCTATAACCAGGCCCTTGAAGCGGTAAAAGCCGATACGATCATTCGCAACAATATCACCCTGGATAAAAAAGATCTCACCATTTGCAACACTGTCTACCCTTTGAAAAAGATCAACAAACTCTACCTTTTTTCCGTAGGGAAAGCCGGATTAGGCATGGCAAAGGCTGCAGAAAAGATCCTAGGCCCTCTGATTCAGGGAGGGATTGCCATTTCACACCAAGAAGGGCAATGTAATTTTCTTGAACATCACACCTCCACACATCCATTGGTTTCACAAAAGAGTATAGAGAGCGCAGATAAACTGATAGGATCCATGCACGCAATGGGAAAAGATGACTTTTTCATTTTCTGTCTTTCAGGCGGGGCTTCAGCGATGATTGAAAAGCCTGTTGAAGGTATCAGTTTGGAGGATTTTCAAAAAATATCCTCGGCATTACTGGGGTCTGGTATCGATATTCAAACACTCAATAGTGTACGAAAAGCCATCTCTCAGATCAAAGGCGGCAAACTGGCTGACACTACCAAGGCCAAAGGTGTGGTTCTGGTATTGAGTGATGTGATCGGTGATGACCTCAATACGATCGGCTCGGCTCCGATGATGAACGGTAAAATACCCCACTATATTATTGGTAACAATGCTATTGCTTTAAAAGAGGCAAAAAAATATATCAGGCCCAAAGTGGAGAAGGTAAAAATAGTCACGAACACGCTCAACGGGCCCTCTAAAGAGGCTGTCAAATATCTTGTGAAAAAAATAAAAGCGTATGACAAAAAATATGACTCTTTCTGTCTGCTTTTTGGCGGGGAAACGACCACAGAAGTGAAGGGTACAGGTAGAGGAGGAAGAAACCAGGAGTTGGCTCTCAGACTCTTAGAGAAGGGTGTGGTTTCGGATCATATATCTATCTTGATCGCAGGGAGTGACGGGATCGATGGAAATTCACTTGCAACAGGAGCTTTTGTAGAAACGGATATCTATAAAAAAATGAAAACAAAAGGCTTAGACCCCCAAAGCTATTTAAAAAACAGTGACAGTTACACATTTTTTAAAGCATTGGATGCTGACCTAACCATAGGTGCAACAGGTACCAATGTAATGGATTTTATGATCATATTAAAAAAATAAAGGAAAGCAATGGCAGATTTTTTTCAGAACGGACTTATCACAACACTACAAAACCTCTCACATAGAACACTTGAAGAGATGGAGGCTGAGTTAGAAGAATTCTCTGACAGACATAATATGGTGCTGCTTCTTCCGGCACTTTACTCTGAATTTGAAACGCCTGCCATGAAACAGATACTCAAAGAACTTAAAGGGGTAAAATATCTTTACAAGATCATTTTAGGCTTGGACAGGGCGACGAAAGAGGAATTTGAAAAGGTGAAAGAGATCATGTCCACGCTTGATGTGAAAGTGGATGTGCTATGGAATGACGGGCCGTGTGTTCAAAGCCTTTATAAAGAATTTAAAGAGAAAGGGTTTAACAGTATTGATATAAAAGGTAAGGGCCGTAATG
>JBNLDB010000251.1:0-2435 GCA_050304115.1 Sulfurovum sp.
ATGTTAGGTTCTGCAGATGAGAAAACAGGTACTTCTTACTGGTTTGGAGCGTATCTTCCTGTAACAGTTGGCGATGAGAACTATGGTAAACTTGGACTTGAGTATAACCACGGTTCAAAATATTGGAGACCATTCACTTATGCAGAAGATACAATGGCTGGTTCTAAATTGGCTACACGTGGTGATGCTTGGGAAGCGAACTATACGTATCAGATCAATGAAGCACTTAGCATGCAACTTAGATATGTTCAAATGGATTACGACTACACAGGAAGCAACGGATTCTTTGGAAGCCAAACAGGTACTCCAGTGAAAATAGATGATATCAAAGCTGGTGCAGCTGCATGGAATCAAATGACAGGTGGTGCAAATCCAATGGATCCAACTGCAGTTGGAACACTAGCAGGTACAGTTGGAATGGACGCTGCAATGCAAATGGCAACAGCTGCTGCATATGCACCTATGACTGTTGAGAAAGCAAAAGACTTCAGATTCTACATCAGATATAGATTCTAAGATCATTTAACAAAGGGTTCTTCCCTTTGTTACCCTCATTATTTAAATTCCTTACACACTTAATCCACTTTTTTTCTTTATTCTAATACCTGTAACATTATTAATTTAAATTAAATGAAGTTCGGTTATAATATTGGCCACTTACAAAACATACAAAAAGGACTACAATGAAACACTTCACAAAATTGCTACTTGCAATGGTTGTTACCATGGGACTGGCGACAGGACTTGCTGCAAATGCTGCACCTAAAGCTACACACAATGTAACGATCTTAACTGCAGATAACAGTGACGGAAAGATCACACCAGCAACGATCGCAGCGGCATTTGAAAAAGCAGGATTTTTCATCAATGACAACAGAGATATGACTGCACCATGGAAAAAGCAGATCAAAGATGGTACAAAAAACTTTGATACACTTGAGTTTGATGTATATAACCTCTTTACGATCTTTAAAAAAGACGTAGTGGTGAAATTGGGCCAAAAATATCCGAACATCGGTCTTTTCTCTCCAATGAGTATGTCTATCTGGACAAAAAAAGGGTCAAAAACGATCTCTGTTTCTTCTTTGAGTGCAGAAGCAATGGCAGAGATTATGGGCGTTCCTGCGGATGATGCAGAGTTGGTTGCTTATGGTAAGCTTGTACAAGACACACTTAAGGCAGCGCTTCCAAATGCAAAAGAAGAAACAGTGACGTATGAGATGAAGCAACCGGAAGGTCCACTTGTTTCAACTGCGCAATTCGCTATGGATCCTGATGGGGACTGGGAAGAGATCAAAGAAGAGTTCCAAGCGGCTTTTGAACAAGAATTGATCCCAGCTATGTTCATCAATGCAGGGTTTAATGATCTTAACTATGATATGGAAGAGAGTGGTTATGAAGGGTACACTTTCTATGATGTATACTCTATCTGTTATCTAGAAGTGATCTATACAGTAGCTAAAACACACCCTGAAGCAGGAGCATTCGCACCTTGTTCTATGTATATGTATCAGACAAAAGGTACCAATACAATGGAGATCGGATTCCCTTCAGTATATAACTGGATAGCATCATTGGCGATCGAAGACAAAGCGTCTCATGATATTTTACTCATGGCACAGAAGAAAATGGAAGATATACTTAAAAAGCTAACAGCTAAGTAATCAAGATATTTTGAGAGGGCCTGTGCCCTCTTACTACATTATGAAATATACTTTTTAACTTAAAAGAGTTATTTCATCCCCTTTTTTAATCATACCCCCTTCAATCACTTTAGCAAAAATACCTCTGTCATTTTTAAGCAGTGTAGGTAAGTTTTCATCGATTTTTGAGAGATGATCACACATCGTACAGTTTTGGCTGATCTCTAAGAGGACCTCACCGATACGCAGTTGATCCCCTGCTGTCATATGGTATGGATTATAGTCTATGAGGATATTTTCTCCCAAAGACCCAAAAGGCATTTCTATATTGCTTTTTTGGGCTAAAGCATAACTTGCTTCTGATGTGATAAGCACGGATCGATTGATATTGGTATCATGATATTTGTCTTCTATAATACCCTTTGCATCCAAATGGAACAACTCTTTTTCTACTCTCTTAGAGGACCCTTGTACCGATACAAATAGGTTTAGTACTTTTCCTACGTTTTTCACAAACATGCTCCTCTATATTTTTTTAGAATTGTACCATAAAGATCATATAGAGGAGAATTGGTTTAGTTCGTCAGAAAACTTAAAGCTCTTTTGTATTATCTTTGAATGTAAATTATATGTAGGGGTTGCAGTGAGTACAAGCAGTGAAGAGAGAATAGAAGAGTTCTATAACATGGTTGAAGAGAATATGGAGAATGGTATGCCTTACAGGGATGCCATAGAATTGGCTGCAGTGACGATAGGCGGTATCATAACG
The DNA here is from genome assembly GCA_050304115.1 of Sulfurovum sp. Classification (GTDB taxonomy): domain Bacteria; phylum Campylobacterota; class Campylobacteria; order Campylobacterales; family Sulfurovaceae; genus Sulfurovum. The sequence continues at coordinate 2,413 of JBNLDB010000251.1, forward strand.
GCTAAAGTTTCTCAAGCGATGGC
>JBNLDB010000252.1:0-2386 GCA_050304115.1 Sulfurovum sp.
ATAGACGGGAATATGTTTTGCCATTTCTGTAAAGAAATCAAACCGTTCCTGTTTCATATATGAAAAATCAATAAAGCTGCTATAGTGAAATGCTTTAAATTTCTCTATCCCTTTGACTTCACTGATCTCTACTGAGGCATCTGATTCACCCTTTTTAAGTATATAGACAGCATACAGGGGTTTGGGTTCGGTCGAAAAATTGCTTACAGAGTGCCCCAATGTCTCAACTTTTCTATATGGCCTATGAAAAGGGTAAGAGGCAATAGCGTAATAGAGATCTCCTTGTTTATCAATAGCCACCGAATCATCTGAGAGCATGGTATGCCCTTTTTTGATGAAGTAATCAGTCAATGTTGATTTCCCGCCAAAAGAAAAAGCGGAAAAGAGTACCGGTTTGCCCTCTACCTCAACAGCACCTACATGCAGGATACGGTAGATATGCTCTAACTCCAGGACGATAGGGAAAAAGGTATGAAATATCCAGAATTGAAGCCGTTTAGGTGTATAGTGCTTACCTTTATGATAGATGATCTTTTTCTCTTTCCCATCCCATATGAGTGTGACAACATCTTTTATTTCCAATGCCCAAGTGTAATTTTCATCTCTTTTTTCAAAACCTCCCTCGGTTGAAACCTTGCTCTCTACTCCCTCCATTCCTAGGACAACAAATCTGGTTTATTTTTTGAACTAGAAATCTTGTCCTAATGACAATAATTTCATAACGGAGGGAGTAGAAAGGAATGGTACATAGAATTCTGTCGGGAATCCCCCGTAGAGAAGCAGTCCTGTAGAGATTGTTGCAACAATGATCTGTAATCCCATTTTCCCTTTGGGAGTGAGTCCTTCCAGGTTGTCACCTGCAAGTACTTTTCCCAGGTCATCTTTAAATCCAACGAAACCAAAACCGAGGAGGGTGATAAGTCCGCCCAGTATATAGATGTTGGAGAGGTCTACCGTAAACAAAGCAGCAATGAGTGTAGAGATCAGAAATACAGCACCCCCCATAGTTGGTGTTTTTTGTTTCCCTTCATGGGCTGGGACATATTTACTGATAGGTTGGTTGGCATTTTTTGAGATAGCCCAGGCAAGGTATTTTGGCATAATAAAGAGTGTCAGTATAAAAGCGAGAAAAAATGCAACGCCTGCACGTACTGAGATGTATCCAAAAAGATTAATATCTAAGAGTTGGGAGAGTTCGTATAGCATGGGCAACTTTCGTTTAAAATTTTGTATTAAAGATTTAAAAAAGTTTATTTTACTATTATTTCAATTAAATACTACGAAAAGAAATAATATGAAACAAAAAACAGTTTTAATCATCACCGACGGTATCGGGTGTAAACCGGACAGTACGTGTAATGCATTTAAAGATGCTACGAAACCTACCTATGACACACTTTTTGAAACAGCACCAAGAGCACTTATCTCTACACATGGTTTGAGCGTAGGTCTGCCTGAAGGACAGATGGGAAACTCTGAAGTAGGGCATATGACTATAGGGGCTGGTCGTATTTTGTACCAGGACCTGGTGAAGATCTCTTTGGCACTTGAAGATGGAAGCATAGAAAAAAATCAAGCACTCAATGATATGTTAGCCAAGAGTGACCGTGTACATTTGATAGGGTTGCTGAGTGATGGAGGTGTGCATTCTCATATAGAACATACGATCGGTTTGGCAAAACTTGCAAAAAGCAGAGGGAAAAAAGTCTTTTTACATTTGATCACTGACGGTAGAGATGTGAGTCCTACTTCGGCGAAAACCTATGTGGCTCAAATAGAAGAGATATGCGATGAAGATATCTCCATTGCGACCATAGGCGGACGTTTCTTTACGATGGACCGTGATAACCGTTGGGAGAGAGTGGAAAAAGGGTATCGTGCTATTGCCGAGGCTACACCGTCAACGCCATTAAGTCCTGAAGCATATATCGATGCGAGTTATGAAAAGAATGAAACCGATGAATTCATGGAGCCTGCTGCCTTTGAAGGGTATGAAGGGATGAAAGAGGATGATGTGGTACTTGTGACGAATTTCCGTTCAGACAGGGTACGGGAGATCACAACAGCTTTGGGAGATGAGAATTTTGATGCGTTTGCATGCAAGGCGATACCACTCAATATCGCAACGATGACAAAGTATGATGCAACGTTTCCTTACCCGATCCTCTTTCCTAAAGAGACACCGAAGCATACTTTGGCAGAAGTGGTCAGTGATGCAGGCTTGAGACAACTTCATACAGCCGAAACGGAAAAGTATGCACATGTCACATTCTTTTTGAATGGCGGTGTGGAAGAGCCTATGATAGGAGAGAGCAGGGTACTTATCCCAAGTCCTGATGTGAAAACCTATGATATGAAACCGGAGATGTCTGCACCGGAGGTGGGG
>JBNLDB010000253.1:0-2380 GCA_050304115.1 Sulfurovum sp.
CCTTAAAGGCCACTCTATTTGCTATAATTGCATCAATCTATCACAAGGAACCGTTTTGGCACTCATCGACCTCTTTGACATCAAAAAACAATATGACATCAAACTGCTTCTGGATGGGGTTGATTTTCATCTAGATGAGGGTGAACGTGTCACTATCGTGGGTCAAAACGGCTGTGGAAAATCGACACTGATGAAGATCATCATGGGGGAAGAGGAACCTACTGACGGGAAAAGAGTGGTGAACAGTTCGATACAGGTAGAGATGCTGGCACAACAGCCTCATTTCGATCCGTCTCTCTCCGTCAGAGAAGCGATCTTCAATGAACTGACTGAACTCAAAGAAGCCAAAGAGGCCTATGATGCACTGAGTCTCAAAGTAGCCGAAGAGTTTGAAAATGAAGAGTTGCTCACACAACTGGAAAAAGTCTCCTCTTTTCTGGACCATCACAATGCCTGGAACCTTGATGACAAGATCGAACGTGTCATGCAGGAGTTTCAGCTCAAAGCCTACGAAGACCGTCCTGTAGTCTCTCTTTCGGGAGGAGAACAGCGCCGTGTTGCCCTGGCTTCACTCATACTCAAAAAACCCGATGTACTGCTTCTTGACGAGCCGACCAACCACCTTGATGTCTATATGGTCGAGTTCTTGGAAGAGATGCTGCTTAAAGGGAATTTCACCCTGCTCTTTATCTCACACGATAGACATTTCATTGACACTGTAGCCACACGTGTGGTAGAGGTCGATAACCAGCAGCTTGTCAGTTACACCGGTGGCTACATGAGCTACCTTGAACAGAAAGAAGCACGCATGCATGCCTTGCAAAAAGGGCATGAAAACCTTCTGAGACTGCTGAAACAGGAGGAGGCCTGGCTGGCTAAAGGTGTAAGGGCCAGAGAAAAACGTAATCAGGGACGTAAAAAACGTGTCTTTGAGCTCCGCGATGAAGCGAAGAAAAACCCTACACTGATCCGAAAGATGATGGTAGAACTTGAACGTGAGAAAAAACACTTCAACCGGGATGAAGGAGTATCGCGTAAGAAGATGCTTTTTGAACTTGAAAATGTCTCCTATTCAGTTCCGGGGAAAAAACTCATAGAGAATTTCACTACACGTATCCTTCAAAAAGACAAAATAGCCATTGTAGGTATCAACGGTGCAGGTAAGTCGACGCTGCTTAAACTGATGCTTGGACGTATCAAACCACAAAGCGGTCTCATCAAGCAGGGAGACTTTTCCATAGGTTATTTTGACCAACACAGAGAGATGCTTGACAATGAGAAAACACTGATAGAGACCTTCTGTCCTGACGGTGGAGACCACATAGAAGTACAAGGTTCCAATCTTCATGTCTACGGCTACCTTAAATCTCTTCTTTTCCCTAAAGAGTTCCTGAGTAAAAAAGTTGGGATGCTCTCTGGCGGAGAGAAGAACCGTGTGGCATTGGCATTGCTCTTGACTAAAAAGGTGGATTGTCTCATCCTGGACGAGCCGACCAATGACCTGGACATCCAGACCATTAATATCCTGGAAGAGAAACTTATCAACTTCCCCGGTGCCATACTCTTTGTCTCACATGACCGTTACTTCATAGACAAAATAGCCTCGAAACTCTTTATCTTTAAAGGAAATGGTGTGGTTGAAGAGTCGTATCAGACCTATACCGAGTACTTGGAGATAGAAAAAGAGATGAAAGAGCTTGATACACTCGAACAAGAGGTCAAGAGATCTGAGAAAAAAGAGGTACCGGTCACTACCAAGAAACAGACAAAACTGAGTTATAAAGAGCAAAAGGATTATGATACCCTGCCTGATGAGATCGAGGCTCTGGAAGAACAGATAGCAGCGCTTAATGCATGTTTGCAGGACCCGGAGTGTTATCAGGAAAAGGGTCTGGCTGCACTGAGTGATGAACTGAGTGCACTTGAGAAAGAGTATGAAGAGAAAAGTGACAGGTATCTAGAAGTCTTGGAGATTTTCGAGTCTCTTTAACTACCAGTATACTATGACACTGCGTCTTCCCCAACGCAGTGCCCTTCTTTTATCAAGCCCCATATAGATATCGATACGTTTTTGATAACGTTTATTCATTTTGTCACGTACGGTGTAATAACCGGGTAAGCCGCCTATACGCACTTTTGTCCCATTACGCATGCCATATTTTTTTATCATATCTCTGGAGACTGCAATGATCTTCATACCCGGACGCAGACGATTGTTCCAAGCCGCCAGGAAAGGTGTACTGTCGGTCTGTGCACTATGAGATGTATACGCAGTTGCGGTGACACGAAGCCTTTTCTCTGTTTTTAGATGTGCCAGGATATGGGGAAGTGGAAGTCTTAACATTTTACCTGTACGTATGATCGCATTGCGTTTGATCTT
>JBNLDB010000254.1:0-2373 GCA_050304115.1 Sulfurovum sp.
GACATTCTGGTATAAGAAATTTGTGTTTGATGCCACATTGATGGCACTTGTTTTCTCAACCTTAGGTTTTGTTTTTATCCACCAGGTGGATCACTATTATCAACTCTATATCGTTGCAGTATTGGTCGGTTTATCTTTAGGTTCAACAGTCTCTTTATCGGCGGATGCACGGCTCAATATCATGTATTCGGCTATTCTTTTACTGCCTCTGATTTTTACCATGGCATTTCTTTATGATACCCCTTTGCATATCATCCTTACCATTTCATTGATCCTCTATTTTCTCGCACAGGTGATCAACATCTATAATATGTATCAACAAAAAAATGCTTTTAATGCGTTGCAATCTGAGCATATGCTTTTAAACAGTCTATTTAAGAATGCACCGCTTGGTATCTTTACCTATGATAAAGATCTGAAGGTACTGGAGTGCAATGAACAGTTAAATAAACTCTTTGAGTATGAAAAAGATGAGCTCATAGGATTGGATCTGCATCTCCTTCCGGATAGAGATATTGTAAAAGTATTGGAAAATGCCATACTAAAGGGAACAGAGTCTTATGAAGGTCCCTATGTATCTCTCAAGAATAAATCATTGTGGATCGATGCCAAAATGTTTTCCTTTACTGATCTGGATAATAATATTTTGGGCGGTGTGAGTATGATAGAGGATAAAACAAATGAACATATCGCCTTAACAGACCTTGAATATATGGTACAGCATGATGTACTTACCGGTCTGTATAACCGTAGAGGTTTTAGGAACTATATGGAGAACCTTGTAACGAGTGTAGAACATCAAACATATTTTTCCATACTTTTCTATCTTGATCTTAATCAGTTTAAAAGTATTAACGACTCTTTGGGACATCAGGTTGGAGATAATGTATTACTTACTGTTTCAAAACGTTTGAGCGATCTTTTAGGGGAAGATGGTATGATAAGCAGATTAGGAGGAGATGAATTTATCATTATCGTTCCACATGTATCAGAAGATAAAAATTTGGCACATCAAGAAGCTGAAGAGTATTCTCGAGAGATACAGGATCTGTTCTTAGAACCATTTATCATACAAGATATGCATTTACATATCAAATCAAGTATAGGTATCGTACTTATGGAGCCTGCTTATATAAATACAGATGAAATCATACGATATGCCGATCTCTCTATGTATAAGGCAAAGAATGACAATGGATATGTTGCTTATTATGACTCATCATTGGACAAACAGCAAAAAGAGCTATTTATACTTCAGCATGATTTGGCATATGCAGTCAAAAAAGATCAGTTAGGTCTAATGTATCAACCAGTTGTTTCCATAGATGGAGATGTAGTGAGTTCTGCTGAGGCACTTGCACGTTGGGAACATCCGACAAGAGGATTCCTCTCACCACAGGATTTTATACCATTGGCCATTAAAGCAGGTCTGCTTTCATACATTACATGGTGGGTTCTTGATAAGGTGTGTCAGCATATATCTCAGTGGAAAAAAGAGCATAGGTGGAACCTTGAGTATATTTCGATCAATGTCAATGCACAACAATTTGTGGAAAAAGATTTTGCAAGAGAATTCCTGAAAAAGTTAAGAGAGTATGGACTAGAGACTAGCGACATTATGATAGAGATCACAGAACGATCACTGATCGATAATTTTGATAATACAGAAGACGTCATTAATGAATTACGCAGACAAGGTGTAAGATGTGCTATTGATGATTTTGGTATAGGCTACTCTTCTCTCTCTTATTTGAAGAAGCTCTCTTTCCATACATTGAAAATAGATAAAGAGTTTATAAAAAATATAGAGAATACACCGAAAGAAGTACATCTCATCTCAAGTATTTTGGATATTGGGAGACAATTCGACTATAACATTGTTATCGAAGGTATTGAAAATGAACAGCAACAAGCGTTGCTTAAAGAAATGGATCCAAGACTTAAGTATCAAGGATTCCATTTTTGCAAAGCCATTGATGTAGAAGAGTTTACTGAACGTTTTTTAAAATAGTTATGTAAATTCTTCTATTTTTATCTTCTTTTTATATTGGGGTCATTAAAGATGTATCTAATTTTTGATTCTATATAATGCTTCTGTTTATAGTAAAGAGACTTTTTAAATTTTGTTTGTTGTGCCAAACTTGTTGTGAAGCAAGGACGGAAAGCTATGGGTCTTAATTTTAAGATCGCCAGGCTGCCAAAATGAATCTTATTTCTTTTGTGCAACATCCAATTAAAAAGGATAACCATGAAAAAATTTTATAAACTGATAGGCGTTGCACTATCATTTACACTAATGACACTTATCTCAGGCTGTGGAGGAGGTACAGGTACTGGTACAGCACCAGTTTCTATGAATATTGCGGATGCACC
>JBNLDB010000255.1:0-2366 GCA_050304115.1 Sulfurovum sp.
TTAATTAACAATTTCATATTGTATTCCTTTAGATTTTTATACCGTAATATAGCAATCTTCTGTAAAAAATATGTAAAAGTTTCAACCTAGATCATGGTTGGGCATAGGTATAGCCTCGAAGCTGCCTCTCTATGATCTCAACAATTCCTGCCGTTGCGAACCCTATATCATCAAGAAGATCCTTTTCATCGATATGGAGTGTTCTCATAGTGTTTCCGCACGCAATGAACTCTACATCATAAGTCATAAGTGCTTCTATACGTTTTCGTACCTCCGTATCACCTTTTTTCAATAAAGACTTTAATCCCTGACCATAAGCCACAATCACCACTTCGGTATTTTCCGGTCTATAGAACTTCATGACATTATTGACTGTACTTAAAATACGGTTTATCTCTTTGAGATCACCGCTTGGAATACCAAATACCAATTGTCTGGGATTATCAATGGCGGGTTTCGGTTCGGCAAACTCTGTCTCCGCGGTTGTGAAACTGAATACACACAGGAATAGTATCAATATTTTTTTCATCATTTCTCCTTTACCTCACTTTTCTTTTGGCTTCTCTTAATATCTCAAGAAAATCCATTTTGTTCCATGCGCCGGGTATGTTCAGTAATACTTTAGCATTTTCATCTATAAAAATAAAACTTGGGGTCAATTCTGTTTTTAATCCCAAAGGAAGCTCAGTCGTAGAGATGTCGATCGTAACAGGGATAAAATCCTTTTCTACCAACGCTGCAACCTCTTTTTCCACCATCACTTCCCTCTCCATTTTTCTACAGAAGTAACAATCTTTCGTCATCACTTTGATCATAATGATCTTATGCTCATCCTTTGCCTTTTGCAGTGCTCTTTCAAACCCCTCATACGCTACACTATGCTCTTCTACAACCTTATCGTCAAAATCATAAATATAGGTACTCACGGCTTCAAGTTCATCTTCGCTGATCTTCCCTTTAAGACTTGGCATAGTTTCAAAAGAGTACATCACTTCATCCAAGCAGAGACTTTTTTGTCTGTCTGGATACAGCACATATTCAGTGATAAATGCAGCCACTTCCATACGATGTATCTCATTGTCGCCGTTAGGGTCACCAATACTTTTCTTTAATCTATAAGAGAGCTGATTTAATGTGGGTGCCGCAAGATTAAGGAGTGTATTGTTATAGTCTTGAAAATTCTCTTTTAGTTTAGACATAGGGATATAGCCTTGATGACAAGAGGCACATTTTTTTTCATACACTTCTTTGCCTTCCATCGCATAGAGTGCATGTACATATAACAACATAGCCAACGCTATTCTCATTCTTCATCCTCATCATACATTTCTAGTTCCCGGTACGCTTCAAATACATTGCGGCTGTGCAATACATCATACAGTTTCATCTTCTTATACTGGGGCATGGTGACTTTTTCAGTAATCTCTTCGATAGAGACATCATTATCCAGCGCATCGAGTACCTCTTCTTTCATTTTAAGGAGGTAGGCATTGAGTGCTTTTGTAGCATTGGCATCTGTTTTATATCCATGCCCACCTATGATGACCTTAGGATGTAGTGAATCTATTTTTGCCAATGCCTTGATAGAACCTATGAGTGAACCGTCACGCAATGAAGTGACCCTGCCATTGAAGACAAGATCTCCTGCAAACAGTACGTTCTCATCCCGTAAGTATACAATAAGATCACCCTGGGTGTGTGCTTTTGTTACCAATTGTTGAATTCTAAAGACCTTTTCGCCAACCTTAAGTGTAAGATTATCATCTACAACAGTGTCAAGCTGGACGATCTCAGTCTGACCGTAAATTTCATTTCCCAAAGTACGCTGCATCCGTGTTTCCATACCCACAACTACATTTTGTTCATATGTCCGTGGACCTATCAACAAAGCACCTTTGCTTTTATAAAAACTGTTGCCTAACCAGTGATCGTCATGATCGTGTGTATCGATCACATACTTTACAGGGAGTTTTTGGATCTTTTGCATTTGATCATATGCCTCTTTAGCATAGGCATAGGTAGGGCCGCTGTCTATGACAACAAACCCCTGTTTTGTTTGGACAAAACATGTATTGACCATATTACCACCGTTTTCTTTGGTGATATTTTCAAGTGCACCAAAAAAGCAGTGTACCTCTTCAGAGACCTTTACAGGCGTCAGATGATAGTCGTACGCCTGCGCTGTCCATAAGAACAGGCACAGTGCTATGATGCTCTTCAATTCATACTCCTAGAAAAGGTAGTTAAACTCTAAACGGTATTCGTTATAAGAAGTGTCTGTTTTTCCTGTTGAACCTACATCAGCATCAACCAATCCAACACGCATTCTCATTTGAAGTCTTTTTGTGATATTCGTCCAAGTATCT
>JBNLDB010000256.1:0-2346 GCA_050304115.1 Sulfurovum sp.
CTGTGCAGTTGTCTGAAAAAGCATCACGTAGATCCTATACGCAGTTTTCATACAAAAGAAGAAGCAGAGGAACATGCTTATGAATGGGCAGATACGCTTTATACATTATGTTGTGGCCGGCACGGCTTCGATAATGTGGAAGTAGATGACAATTTTGTCATTAGTGTAGAGAATGGTGGTTTTGTGGAAGCGTGTGAGATATAAATTTGACGCTATTCTCATTTTTCATGATCTTCTTTACCTTCGGATATCAGGGGAGTACCCTGCATTGAGACCCTCTTCAAGAACAGTTAATGCAGATAGCTATAGAAGAGACACTTAGGGTGTACTTTAAACTAACAACAAAGGAATCAAGATGGAATATCATGTAGTAGTAGAAAAGATGTGCGGATGTGCAAGAAGGAAAGATATGCCTCAGATCAAAACATTTGATGATAAAGAAAATGCACAACGTGTTGCAAATGCATGGGCACAGCAGCTCAATGAAAGTTTCTGTGGCAAACATGCATTTGATGTCATTCCTGTTGATGATAATTTTGTTATAGCTGTGGGTGAAGGCAGTTATTAATTAACCAAGTATTTTCAAGGAGAGGGAATGAAAATAGGTGTACCAAAAGAGATAAAAAAAGATGAATATCGTGTAGCTATCACTCCATCGGGTGTGTTAGAGCTCTGTAATGATGGACACGATGTGTATGTACAGAGCCATGCTGGTGAAGGCAGTGGTTTTTCAGATAACGATTATGTCAATGCAGGTGCATCGATCTTATCTGAAGCAGCAGAAGTGTTTGAAACAGCTGACACCATTGTGAAAGTGAAAGAACCTATATCAAGTGAATATGGACTGTTTAAAGAGAATCAAACACTGTTTACCTATCTGCATCTTGCTGCCGATGAAACATTGACACATTTTTTACTGGAGAAAGGGATCCGTGCTTTTTCCTATGAGACACTTGAAGTAGGGAAACGTTTACCTTTACTTGAACCTATGAGTGAAGTTGCAGGTAAGATGGCATCTTTGATGGGTACGGTGCATTTAGGATATTACCACGGCGGCAGCGGCTTGCTTGCAGGAGGTGTTGCAGGTACAGAACGGGCCAAAGTAATGGTCCTTGGAGGCGGCGTTGCAGGAAAAGCAGCTGCAGAGATCGCTGCAGGTCTGGGTGCAGATGTGACGGTGTTTGACATTAATCTTGAACGTTTGCATTATCTGAATGATGTCATGGATGCGAATGTTGCTACGATGTATAGTTCGTCTGAAGCTATTGCAACACTTTTACCACAATGCGACATTGTGATAGGTACTGTACTTATTGCAGGAGCAAAGGCACCGAAGCTGATCACACGGGAGATGTTAAAGCTGATGAAAAAAGGTTCTGTCCTGGTCGATGTTTCCATAGATCAAGGGGGATGCTTTGAGAGTTCTCATGCCACGACACACAGTGAGCCTACCTTCATTGAAGAGGGGATCGTTCACTACTGTGTTGCCAATATGCCTGGTCTATATCCTCGAACATCAACCTATGCTTTGACCAACGCAACACTGCCGTATATCAGAAAGCTTGCACAACATGGTGCAAAAGAAGTTTTGGGGCTCAACCCTTTCATGAAAACGGCGCTCAATACCTATGATGGTGTATTGTATAACACTGCTGTGGGAAAAGCGCATGGCATTGAAAGCACTCCGTGGGAGTAAATTGAATCGAAGAATCTATCCATTGTTAGGGTTAAAACAGTGAATGACGGGAGATGAAAAGAGTTCTGCTTAACACAAGCGGTTCACAAAACTTCTCTTTATAGATCATTTAAGATGTTTTCCCCTCCAATAGCATAAGCTCTTTATAAAAATAGCTATCTGAAAGTTTTTGGGCATGCTTTTTATAGACCTTGGTTTGAACATCATCCAGTTTTTCAATATTGCCTTTTACTTTTGAGATAATGGCACTTAAATGTTTCCCTGCCAATTTTCGAGGTGATGTCTTTTGTATCATCTCGCCCACTTGATCTATCCCACCTTTTGGTAAGGGCAGATCACAATAATAGTCTCCCTGGCTATTGATCCCCCAGTAGACAAATCCCATGGACATATAAAAATCCAGTGACTGGGGTACACATGTCATACGTAATCGACTGACATTTTTCTTTTCCGCTATTTGAAATACCAGTTTAAATAAGGTATGGGCATAGCCGTTTCTTCTAAATTCCAATGGAGTAAAAATGTTATGGATCGTAATATATTCATCATATCGGTCTATTTTGTAGAAGATGTAACACAGGTGTTCTTGTTGTTCATTGGCAAGAATGACACATCCATGTACTTTCCAGCTGAAATGTCGATCCCACCAG
>JBNLDB010000257.1:0-2334 GCA_050304115.1 Sulfurovum sp.
AATCGATCAATCTGCTACCAAAGAGAATTTTAAAGCAATGCTTCAGGAGTATTCGCAAGGGAACGGAATGGAAATTCCGGAATACAATGTAGTAAGTGAATACGGACCAGCTCATGACAAGATTTTTGAAGTTGAAGTTGTTGTAAATGAAGAAGCTTTAGGGCAGGGTAGAGGAAAAAGTAAAAAAGAAGCCCAGCAAAAAGCAGCCGAACTTGCATTAAAGGAATTAAAAGCATGAATACCTTTGGAAAAAAACTGACCCTCACTACGTTTGGTGAATCCCACGGTAAAGCGCTTGGCTGTATACTTGACGGTGTACCTGCCGGACTTAAGATCGATGAGGCATTCATACAAAGTGAACTGGACAGACGAAAACCCGGCAAATCTAAACTGGAAACAGGACGTAAAGAGGCGGACAAGGTAGAGATCCTTTCAGGGACATTTGAAGGGGTGAGCACGGGGACCCCTATCGCCATGATCATCTTCAACACCAACCAAAAATCCAAAGATTACGACAATGTGAAAGACCTCTTCCGTCCAGGACATGCAGATTTTACCTACTTTCACAAATATGGCCTGAGAGACTACCGTGGCGGGGGAAGAAGTTCAGCAAGAGAGACCGCTGCACGTGTAGCGGGCGGTGCCATAGCCAAACTGATGCTCAGAGAACTGGGTGTCTCTATACAGAGTGGTCTTTGTGAAGTCGATGGTATCAAAGGAAGCGTTCAGGATTTTGAATACGCAAAGAGTTCCAAAATGTACGCACTTGACCCTGCCAAGGAAGCTGCGCAGGAAGCTGCGATCCTGGCAGCAAAAGAGAATCATGACTCTGTAGGAGGCGTGGTCCTTACGACGGCCACAGGGGTGCCTATAGGACTGGGTGAACCACTCTACTACAAACTCGATGCCATCCTTGCAGAGGCGATGATGGGTATCAATGCAGCCAAAGCAGTGGAGATAGGAGATGGTGTTGCCAGTACCCATCTCAAAGGAAGTGAGAACAATGATGAAATTACCCTGAATGGATTTACTTCCAACCACTCCGGCGGTATGCTAGGAGGCATCTCCAATGGGGATACCATCGTGGTGAAGACACACTTCAAGCCGACACCCTCTATCTTTCAAGAGCAACAGACGATCACGACCCACAATGAAGAGGTGAAATGCAACCTCAAAGGAAGACACGACCCATGTGTCGCTATCAGAGGAGCTGTCGTATGTGAAGCGATGATGGCACTGACATTGGCAGATATGGCGCTGCTGAACATGGGTAAAAAAATGGACCACCTCACTTCCATCTATCAAGCCTGATCATGCATCAAAAAAAGGTGCTCTTTGGCATTGTAGGGCTCATCGCCATTGCTGCCATCTACTACTTTATGCCCCAGGTGATTCAACTCAACAAAAAACTGGCACAGGTAAATGCACAACTTGCTGAAATGAAGGCAAACGGCTTCATGCTTTCACAAAGAAATATAAGCAAAGAAAAAGAACATTTTTGGATCCGTTTAGATGAGCCTAAAAAAGCTGCTGCCTATTTCACACACAGAGGGATCAAAATTACTACCGAGGAAGCCCAAGAGCTCAAAGGCTTGAAGCTGGCAGTGGATCTGACCTATATCAATGACACCATTACCCTCGATCTCTACCCTATAAACTTGCCAGAAAAACTGCACGCCCTCCTAACACAAGAAAAGGACAAACAACTCTTAACGCAGATCAAAGAGATACTCAAAGAAAAAACATTCTTTGTCCATATCGATGTAGATCCCAGCGATAGTACGTTTCAAGGCGCTATCAAAGATATCAATGTAACACTTCAGGGGAGAAAGGAAATAAAATTAGTGCTTCAGGGATTCAGGTTTTCAGGGGATATCCAAGAAGAGAAAATAGTAAAACTGACACAAACACTCCAAACCCTGCATTTTTATATAGAAGGGATGCTAGAGAGAACACTCTCTGGCATAGAGCATGATCATATGCTGACAGGTCCCACTGTCCATGACTATCAAGAAGAGTACCGTATAAGTAAAGTAGCCATCAATGAAGCTCCTGATGCAGAACTTTTTGCTGAAGATATCTTTGTGCACACCGCTTCAAGTGTCAACAATGGCATGGTTTCTGAAACACTCAAAACAAAAGTGAAAAAGATCGATCTTCTGCTTGAAAATAAACCACTCAGAGTGAAAAACTTCTCTCTAGAGTTGTATATCAACAACATTGGCATAGGTATGTTTGATGCTACTGCCCAAAAGATAGCCTCACACCCTTTACATATGGATATCCCTATGTTTACTGTCGAAAAAATAAGACGGGATGGACAAGAGATAGATG
>JBNLDB010000258.1:0-2330 GCA_050304115.1 Sulfurovum sp.
TCACTTCTGTTGGCAGTATAACTGAATCTTAACTCTTGGTTCTCTGCGATATCCCAGAAAAGTTTTGTCATGAATGTCTTTTTCGTATACGCATCCATATCTTGATATACAGGCTGATATCGTGTTCCCATAGGAACTGAGGCAGCTTCCATCTGCTCTACAAAGTCGTTCCCGTCACCATCTTCATACTGTTCACTGGTTTCTGTTGAACCAGAAAGTAAAACCCTTACTTTGTCTGTTCCACCGCTCAAAGAGAAAGCACCTTTCTGGTATCCCCAGCTACCAAAGCCTAGGTTCAACTCTCCCGAAAACTCTTCTTCTGGCTTTATGGTATGTATCTTTACATCACCACTAAGTGAACCAAAATCTTCCACATTGAATGGTCCTTCATTGATCTCTATGTAATCCACATTATTCGTCAATATATGCGATATAGGAGGATCCATTCTGTTTGGACAGGCACCATAGACTTTTGTACCGTCTATAGTGATATTGATATTGTCTTTCTTTTGTCCTCTTAAGATAATATCATTGGCAACACCAGATCTTCTCCCGAGTGAAACACTTGGTGACTGCTTAAAGAGTGCTTCTGCAAGATCGGCTGACTTGATATCTTCCCCGCTTACATCTTTCACCACTTCCGTATCTACTTTCGTAGCTACGTTTATCGTTTCTAACTCTACTTCGGCAGCATTCAAACAGACTGAACAGACCAAAGAGAGGTAAATCCCTTTTTTCATATAACTCTCCTAAAATAATTTGAATTATCCTAACTGAGTTGTGTTAAGTAAGTGTTAAATCTATCGAATTTGATAACGAAGTGTAATATTTATAC
The DNA here is from genome assembly GCA_050304115.1 of Sulfurovum sp. Lineage (GTDB taxonomy): Bacteria > Campylobacterota > Campylobacteria > Campylobacterales > Sulfurovaceae > Sulfurovum. The sequence goes on from JBNLDB010000258.1 coordinate 836, forward strand.
TTTTGGGTAACGAAATAGGTGCATTTTTGGCATCTATAGGAAATGCACTTTTTACAGCATTACGTGCAGAACTATGAAACACTTTAGGGCCGTTTACAGAGATATTCCCCACTGTTCCATTACTCAAAATGGTAAATCTCACTTTCACTGTCCCCTGCATACCTCTTCTTTGTGCAATACGCGGATAGGACTTATGCTTGTTTATTTTATCTCTAATACTTGCCAGAAATTGATTTTTCTGTGCAGACGTGATATTCGCTCTTCGTGAAGAAGCTTTTTGTCTTCTCTGTTCTTTCTTGGCAGTTGGCTTGCTCGTTCTTTTCTTCGCTTTCGATTTTGGTTTTTTCTTGACCTCTTTCACGATCGGTTTAGGGATTACTTTTTCTACTACAGTCTCAGGAACAGGCTCCTCTTTGACTTCAGGTTCCTCTTCTCGAACAGGTTCTTTCATGGTCTCGGGTTCAACAACAGGCTTTTCTTCGACTACAGGCTCTTCTTCCGGGATAGGTTCTTCTTCAACGATAGGTTTCTCTATCTCTTCTTGCTCCACCTGTTCTACGGAAGCAACAGCTTCAGATTGAAAAGAGCACAGACAAAGCTGCGTTGTTTTCTCTTGTGTATTTTGTGTTGAGACAAGATAACGCTCTTGCATATAAAAAAATAGACTTATCATGGAAAGGTATATAAGTGAAGTGCTAAAGTAAGAGATAAAATGACGGTGTTTTAGCAGATTTAGCATAGAAAAGTCTTTTTTGGGATGTATTATGACGGAAAAACGTTAAGGAAGTGTTAAAAAACACAGAAGGGGTTTGTATTTAATGAGGGGGTTTCATCCATACAAGACACCTTCTGTATTCCACTTATTTCGACGTAAAAGAATTATGACAAAGAAGTGTTAATTTAGTGTTAAGCTCAATAAATATTTTGCATTACTTTGTATTTGGATACTCAGGATGACAATATTCAGTACCGAGTGAACAACATCCATCAGCAATACCTTGGGTTTTAAGCCCTTTATCAAATGACCAGTAATGGTTATAGCTACCATCGCGTAAGAAACTGAATACTGTCACAATATCTGTTGCATTTTCAGACTCTGCCAATGCAATATCCCGGTTCAAATCATTCACATCTACTACTTCAATAATACACCCGACTTTCAGCGCATCTATTTCTGATGGAGAACCCTGTGCAACAAGATTCTCATAGAGTGTTTGTATCGATGAAATATCATAGATTCCCGCATCCATCTCTTCTATGGGTGTGTTCATATATCCTAAAGGTTCCAAATCCACATTGGTAAAATTCACATCATCACTCAATTTATATTTTTGAATAAGCTCTTGTACCACAGTAATATGCTGATATTCCCCATTACTTGCAATTTTTGTAAACTGTTCTGTACCATATTGATCATACAAAGCATTATAGACATCATATGCCAATCTTTCTTCATTTCCCATATACGCAAGTGTATTAGTTAATTCTTGAGACA
>JBNLDB010000259.1:0-2325 GCA_050304115.1 Sulfurovum sp.
ATGTACTCTGTGCTCAGGCCGACTTCCATGGAATGGCTATAGCGGTTTCGAATACTGTCCTTGGTACGTTTAGAGAGGTACATCGGGATATCTTTGAGACGTACGAACACTTTGTGTCCTACGATCCCCAATTCACATTCCTCAACTGCAATGCGATAATGTTCTCTCATCATCATGCCCTTTCAGGGATTATTTTTTACTCACCCTCTGACATTCACTTACAAAGTGTTTTGCATTTTCTACCGGCACATCAGGGAGGATACCGTGTCCAAGGTTGAAGATGTGTCTTTTACCGCCCATGATCTCCTGGATCGCTTCTACACACGCTGTCGTTGCCTCTTGGGAGTAGAGTCTGCATGGTTCCATATTTCCCTGAAGGACGTATTTGTCACCCAGTTTCTCTTTAGCCAGTGCCATAGGGGTTCCCCAATCCACACCGAATACATCAAAGTTTCCATACACCAAACCGCGTTCTATGAAGGCTGCGACGCCTTTAGGGAACATGATAACCGGAATATGCGGATACTTCTCTTTGAGATACTCAGCGATCTCTACCATATATTTCCATGAGAACTCGTCATACTTGCCCGGTTCTATCGCTGCAGCCCAGGAGTCAAAGATCTGCACAACATCCACACCTGCTTGGATCTGTTTTTCCATATAAAGCTTCACCACATCGGTGACTTTTCTAAGGATATTATGAAGAAGTTCAGGATTAGAGTACATCATCTTCTTACATATATTGTAGGTTTTGGTTCCCTGCCCTTCTATCATATAGGTTGCCAATGTCCAAGGTGCACCGGTAAAACCGATCAGTGCTTTCTCATCACCTCTTGCATCCAGCTGCTCTCTGAGAAGTGCGATCGTCTCATAGACATAGGTGAGTTTACTGGCCGCCTCTTCACCACCGATGAGTCTGTCCAGGTCTTCTTGTGATGTAAGGGGATCAGAAAATTTCGGTCCCTCCCCTTTCACAAAGCTCAGGTCCATACCCATCTCATCCGGGATCACCAGGATGTCCGAGAACAAGATAGCTGCATCCACACCTACGATATCCAGTGGCTGGATGGTTACTTCTGCTGCTTTTTTAGGATCATGACACAAGTTAAGGAAGTTTCCTGCTGCGGCACGTACTGCCATGTACTCCGGCAGATAACGCCCTGCCTGTCTCATCATCCATACCGGTGTATATGGTGTCTCTTTCCCTAGACATGCGTCTACAAAAATTTTGCTCATTACTATTTACCTACTTTCCCTAAAAAATATAATCCTACTGCCAATGCGGTAATAGAAAGTGCAAAATACATCATCTCAATAGGTGTAGCAAAGTTCGTATGCAATACCCTTTGAAAGAAGTTCACCACAAGTACCATGACGATAACTTTTGCAATCTTGTCTTTAAGCTGGTCAAGTGAATGGATCGCCAGTAATTTACTGCCATTCTTCCCGCTCGCCTCATCGATGTCTGAGATGAAAAGCTCATAGAGTCCAAAAGAGAAAATGAACATTACCACGGCGATCAAATAGAGATCCACCGCACCGATGATCCCTGCTACGATATCTTCATGAAAGTTTTCAGGGTGTGCATGTGTGAGGATCGTATTGAGTGTATAAACACCGACACTCCAGATATCCATTGAAGCAACCACAAAAAGGATCACGGCACCTAGTAAACCAAAAATAACAGCCAAAAGCACGATAAATCTACTTCTCCAGATAGCGCCTTCAAATAGTTTTTCTAACATTAAGCATTTTCCTCTAGTTTGATCCATTTTTGTGCGATTCTTACTGCATTGGTCGCAGCACCGACCCTTACCTGGTCAGCAACACCCCAAAGATGCAGGATATTCTTCGCATAGATATCTTTTCTGATACGCCCAACATAGGTATCATCCGTATCTGTTGCAGTCAAAGGCATAGGATACTCATTTTTAGACATATCGTCTACCACCTTAACATTTTCAAAGTTACCCAATACTTCTCTTGCTTTATCTACATTCACATCAACATTATCTTCAAATGTGATCGTGATAGATTCAGAGTGGCTTCTTAAAACCGGTACACGTACACAAGTGGCACTTACTGCAAAGTCGCTGTGCATGATCTTATTGGTCTCTTTGACCATTTTCATCTCTTCTTTCGTGTAACCGTTTTCCTGAGGCACATCGATATGAGGAATGACATTCAAGGCTATTCTATGTGCGAATGCTTCTACTTTTGCATCATCCAGTGTAAAGTTAAAGAAAGCCTGCATTTGTCGCACTAGCTCTTCCATACCTTTTTTACCTGCGCCACTTACCGCCTGGTATGTACTAACATCAACTC
>JBNLDB010000260.1:0-2313 GCA_050304115.1 Sulfurovum sp.
AAGAAAACCCAAACTATCACACAGCCATAATTTGACAAGAAATCCTATTGCTTAGTGTAAATCAGTGTTCAAATTCACTTCTCTTGTACTTCTACGAGCAATGATCTCACCCGTCGTCGAATCTTGTCTGAAGTGGATCCCGTTAAGTCCTTGAAGCTCTTCACCCTTGAACGTTGTTTTATGCTCAAGCTCAGCATCTGGATTCGCCTCTGAGATCTTAGTCAACTCTTCCGGAGCGATCTTGATCTTCGTACCGGCCAAGATAGTGATACCCGCATCCACGATACATGCATCACCTAACGGAAGACCCGTTACAGAGTTTGCACCAAGAAGTGTGTTCTCTCCGATGCTGATAGGGTTCCCATCCGTACCGGAAAGGACACCAAGGATACTTGCACCACCACCGACATCTGAACCTGCACCCACGATGGCAGATGAAGAGATACGACCTTCAACCATTACAGGACCGAGTGTACCTGCATTAAAGTTGATATACGATGCACCTGGCATTACGGTTGTACCTGCTGCAAGCTGCGCACCCATACGTACTTTAGACGCTTCGAGGATACGTGTATTGTCTGCCGGGATCACATGCTGCAGGAATCTTGGGAATTTATCGACAGCATCCACTGCAGGGTAGGTACCGTTAAGTTTCATTTCGATCTCATTCTCTCTGAGATAATCCAGTTCATACGGTGTATTCCCTACCCACGCCACATTTGACAAGATACCAAATGCACCATTGAGGTTGATCTTTCTCAATTCTGCTTTACTTTGAGAAAGCGCATAGAGTTTAAGATAGACTGCTTCTACAGAACCAGGATTTGCATCTTCGAACAAAAATACGATTCTGAAATTTTTACCGATATCTTCCATATGTGCAAGTGTTTTGATCACCTGTACGTTTTTGTGTGCATCACCTGTTGCTTCTGCCACATACGGAGCAAAGGCTGCCATCGCATTTTCTACAAAGTTATCGTTGATCGTTGCTACAAATTCAGTTCCTGAAAAGTCTACCTCACACTTTGCTTCCTGCAGTGCTTTGATAAATACTGCGGCACTTCCAAAGTTCTCTTTCCAGTTGATCAGTCCAAAGTTCGCCTGTAGTATTTTCTCAGCATTTTTCTGGCCTCTATCTACTCTTGCAATACCAAATGCCATAGGCTCTTTGTATCCTGCCTGCGAAGTAACATCTGTTACCAATTGTTTAAATGCCTCTGTACTTGTCACTGTTTCAATAGCCATTGAACTTCCTTTAACTCGAATAAAATAATGTAAAGCGATTATACTTGATTTTGTTTAACCTTTCTCATAATTACATTCATTCATGCTCTCAAACCAGTCTCGTGAAAAGTGCTTTTTGATATAGCTTTCATGATGCGGCACCGTACAGCCGCTGCAATCTTGATGTATCGCATCATTAGAAACAAACTGCGCACCATCTTTAGAGTCTATACTGCATCTGCTATAGAGGACTTTGCTCCTTTCTTTTGAAAGTCCATTATCATCAAAACGAAAGTGGGGACAGGCACAAAGGTAGCAATTCAGCTCTTCCATCTCATGACACTTTTTCTTCTCTTTATAGAGCAAACAGAAGTCCGGTTCTTTTTCTACCATATTTTCAAACCTGAAGTATGCGATGACTTCATCATCACTCAAACCTTCGAGTTTCTTCATGATGTTTTGGTGTTTCTTACCATGTGATTCAAACCAAGTTCTGTAATTCATCTATTATCCATTTTTTTAGTTTTGCAAGACTTCCAAACACTCCAAACTGTGAAGTTGTTTCACCTTTCTACCCCAAGGGCACTTCCTCACTTCGTTCACGGCGTTTTTTTAGAAAAAACGAAACAAAAAAATCGACATAACTCTCAAATCGCTTGATTTTCTGGCACTAAATGCCGATACCCTCCGTCACTAAAGTGTAAGTGGGGTGCAAGGTCGTTCACCATGACAAATACGTACTACGTACGATTATTAAATATCAAAATAGAAAGATAGCATAGTATAACATAAAGAATTTTGCTGTACAATCCGCGCATGAAACATCTTAGAGGCCACAATAAAAACTACTTTTCATTAGCCGTCATCGCCATGTACTCCACACTTTCAAAGTTGTGTTGGATCGACAGCAATTTTCAGTACCATAAAAAAGCCTTTATCTACCATGAATATAAAACTTCACCTCCTTGTTTATCCATTTTTTACTAATCATACAACACACTAAATAAACAAGGAACAACCTATGACATTCAAGTCACTCAGCCTTATCACGGCTACACTACTACTTACAACAAACACGCACGCAAACGA
>JBNLDB010000261.1:0-2287 GCA_050304115.1 Sulfurovum sp.
CATATAAATTGTTTAAAAAGGTCACATAAGTGATAATATTTATCAAAAAGAACAATTGTTGTGCACTAGAAATTAGTTTTTGATTTCGATATAGTGAAAAGTATAGGAAAATATGTACAAACATATTATACTTCGTATATTGGTCAAGATGTAGTGAGAAAACTACGGGATAAACTGGTGTTCCATCTCACTCATCTTGATATGACTTTTTTTAAAACTATGCATACGGGAGAGATACTCTCTCGTGTAACCAATGATATAGCCCGTATACAATCAGTCGTTGCTCAAATTATCCCTGACCTTATAAGAGAAGGTTTGACCATTGTTGCACTAACGGGATATGTTATTTATCAAAGTCCTAAACTTGCCTTTTATTTTCTAATCATTATGCCAATAGCCGTTTTTCCACTCTCAAAACTTGCGAAAAAAATGCGTAAATACTCCAAGCTTTCCCAAGAGAGTACAGCAGATATGACCTCTCGACTTGGTGAGATCTTATCTAATATTGAAGTCATTAAATCTCACTCCTCTCAAGTCTATGAACATGAACGTTTTTCTACTGAGAACCAAAATGTTTTTAGATTTATCATGAAACAGATAAGGACCAATGCTCTCACTTCACCGGTAATGGAAATTTTAGGTTCTGTTGCTATCGGTGCTGTTATTTATATTGGAGGGAAAGAAGTCATTGATGGACATATGACCGTGGGTGCATTCTTTGCTTTCGCTACAGCACTTTTTATGCTTTACAATCCCATAAAACGTATTTCAACCCTTTACAATCAATCACAAGATGCTCTTACTGCCAATAAACGTATGCAAGAACTGCTTGATACCAAGCCTGAGATCGTATCGGGCGAGAACGAACTTTTGGAGTCTATTGACACGATCACATTAGAAAATGTTTCACTCCAATACGATGATATTCCGGCATTAAAACATATCACACTTCAAGCCCAAAAAGGTGAATCCATTGCATTGGTCGGTGACAGTGGTGCGGGTAAAAGTTCTTTGGTCAACCTGCTGGTACGTTTCTATGACCCTACTTCGGGAAAGATCTTTATCAATGGTAAAGAGAACAAAGATTTCACCCTCACTTCATTACATCAAAAGATAGCCTACGTGACACAACGCATCTATATCTTTAACGACTCCATCGCAGCCAATGTGGCTTATGGTGAAACCATAGATGAAACACGTGTGATCAAAGCATTGGAGAAAGCACATGCGATGGAGTTCATCAGTAAGTTGGATGACGGGATACACACACTCTTATCTGAAAGCGGGGACAACCTTTCCGGGGGACAAAGACAACGTATCGCTCTGGCGCGTGCACTCTATAAAAACCCGGATATTCTCATACTCGATGAAGCGACCTCTGCACTGGATAACAAAAGTGAAGCACTGATACAACAGGCCTTGCATGAACTTAAATCAGAAATGATCACCTTTACTGTCGCACATAGATTAAGTACCATCGAAGATGCCGATACCATTTTAGTGTTCCAAAATGGAGAGATCATCTGCAGGGGTCCACACCAAACCTTGCTGCAAGAGTGTCCAACCTATCAAAAATTATCAAGGAGTTTATAATATGTTACGTTTCACCCTCCTCTTTACTTTTATATTTACCACACTTTTTGCACAGCAGGAGAGTGAACAATTTCCTTTCATAGGGGCAACCCTTGCCATACACTCTATAGATTTAAAATCTCTAGACCAAACTTCCAGCCAGAATGAAACGGTTGCAGGATTTCGCTATGGTAAGCAAACCCTCGATTGGCGTACGGTCTTTACCCTCTCTGGCAATAATGATCTTCAAACGTTTGCCATGGAAATAGACAAAATACTCCTAGACGAACTCTTTGGGACACCAAAAGTCAGACCTTATTTGGGAGCTACTGTCGGATATCTCCATTATGATGAGAACGATTTTTCGGACAATGACGGATTTTACTATGGAGGGAATTTCGGATTCCTGATCTATGCCACAGCAACGATGGATGTAGATCTTTCTTATCATTATTATAAAGTATCATCTATAGATCCAATCGATACCATGCAGGGTGCAAGCCTCTCTCTACATTACTTTTTTTGATTATTTTGCTATAATAAGCACACTATCAATTATGGAGTCATCTTTGTCACTTTTTTCTTACCAAAATCTCAAAAAAATCCTTTTTAAACTTGATCCTGAGACGGCACATAGTGTTGCAGGTCTCGGTCTTAGAGCGATCGAACACTGTCCTGTACTTCTTCGTTTTTTCAAAAACCGGAACTTTATTAC
>JBNLDB010000262.1:0-2261 GCA_050304115.1 Sulfurovum sp.
TATATTATAATAGATATAATAATTACTTATTAATTTAGCCTCTGTGGCTATTGTGTAATAGTTTGGTTATAATATAACATCATTTTGGATAAGTGGAGTCTCTCTTATGAAAAAGTATCTCATTTTTCTTTGTGCATGGCCGTTATTTGCCGGTTTGGATAATTTGGACATCAATCAGGCTATTTCCATGCTTAAAAATAATAACCTTGAATTAAAAATTTCCCAGTTCAATGAACAGATGAGAGCCTATGAAAGCGTTGCCGCCAAGGGGAACCATTACGGTAAGGCGGATCTGTCAGTTTCAGCTATGCGCTCGAACGATGCAGGGAATGTATTTGGTTTTAAGTTACAAAGCAGAGAAGCGACTTTTGGTGATTTTGGTGCACAAGAGTTCTTTGAAAACTACAATTCCGGTGCAGACCCATTTACACCGCCGCCTGAAGCTTTAAATTATCCGAAAGTAAGAAATCATTATCAGACAAAGATCTCCTATATGCTGCCACTCTATACCGGTGGAAAACTTACAGAGTATGGACGTATCACGGATGCGTTACATCGTATGAGTCAATGGGAGAGGCAAAAACTGATCAATGAAAAGATATTCCAGACAAAAAAAGCTTTTTATGATATCTCATTGGTAGACAACTATATTTTAAATCTTTCCAAGATCATGAAGAATATCAGTCAATTGGAGAGGATCGTCAAAGGCATGTTGGAAGAAGGGTACGCACAGAATATCGATTTGCTTGAGGTCCAGGCTCGCAAGGCAGAAGCAGAGAGTATGTACAACCAAGCCAAACTCAACAGAGACCTTGCCTACCAATTTCTTTCGTTTTTATTGAATACGGAAATAAGTTCGATCAAAAAAGTCAATGACATGGCACCACTACCGAAAGTTGATGCTGCAGGTGTAGAGCATCATAACATTGATATACAAAAAGCATTGTTAGGATTACAGATCAGTGAAATGGCCATGAAGGTAGAAGAGGCAAATTATTTGCCTACTGTCGGTGCCTTTGGAGAGTATGGAAGTGCAGATAACGGACTATGGAATGAATTCAGGGATAAAGATGCCTACACCGTTGGGATACAGTTGAAATGGAATATATTCAATGGCGGTATCGATACTGCAAATCTTGAAAAAGCCAAAGTGAATCATTTGAAAGTGCAAAATGAAGTCTCATTGGCCAAATCAGGTATCGTATTGAAAGTGAAAAAACTTGAAACGGAAATCTTGAGTAGGAATGCAGATGTAAAGAGTTATCAAAAACAATTGCGTTTTGCAAGACAAGTCTATGAAAACTACCGTTCACGCTATAAAGAGGGCATTGTTTCTATTTCTGATGTGCTTATGAAACAATCCAAAGAGCTCGAAGTTTTGCTCAAACTACTCACTTTAAAGAATGAACGTAATACCAAAATATTCGAACTTAACAGTATTTTAAACAGAGGAGGAGAGGTATGAACCGATTTATGAGAGTCATTGTTTTGGCACTGATGGTCACATATGCAGATGCAATAGAGATCGAATTAAGCGGTTCTGTGATTTCTGATAATCAAAAGATACTGACCAGCCGCTATATGGGGTATGTGAAAAATATGGCTGTGTCAGAAGGTGATATCGTAAAGAAAGGGCAATTGCTTTATGAGATCGATTCAAAAGAGATAGAGTCTGCAGAGAGACAGGTGGAGCTGGCCATCTCCCAAGCGAGACTCTCTTTGCAGATGAATGAGAACCAGTATAATAATGTCCTGACCAATCTTGCAAGGCATGAGAGACTCTATCAGAAGAAAATGGTTTCCAAGTATGAGTTTGAAATGTTGCAACTTTCTGCTGAAAATCTTAAAGATATGGTTACCATAGCTGAACAGCAGGTGAAACAGGCATTGGCTAAAAGAGATGAAGTATTGAATCAGTACAATTATTTGAAGATCCATGCACCCAATGATGGGGTCATTGTCGATAAACGTCTCAATGAAGGAGAGATGGCAATTCCCGGTATGCCAGCAGTCACACTCACGGATCTGAGTAAGTTGAGTATCGTAGCAGAACTAAGTGAAACACAATTAAAATATATCAATTTAGGTAAAAAGGTTGATATAGAGATACCTTCTATCGGTTTCAGTACAGTGGGTGAAATAAGTTCGATCATTCCAAGTTCAAACCCGATGACACACTCCTTCCGTATCAAGATCGCGTTCAAACAGAGTAAAGACGTTGTGATCTATCCTGGTATGTATGCGACCGTCGTTGTCAAATA
>JBNLDB010000263.1:0-2224 GCA_050304115.1 Sulfurovum sp.
GTACATTGGGACAGCTTATCCCTCCCTCTATCATTCTCATTATTCTGGGTGACCAAATGCACCTCTCGGTGGGTGACCTCTTCCGTGCAGCTGTAGTACCGGGACTTTTGCTCATTGGCCTCTATATCCTTTACATCTTTCTCATCTCATACCTGAACAAAGAGATCGCTCCGGCGATTGTTTTAGAAGACGCGTATGGAGAAGTGTTTAAAGAAGCATGTAAAGAGATCATTCCTCCGCTACTGCTCATAGGTGTAGTACTGGGTTCCATCTTCGCAGGTATCGCATCACCTTCTGAATCGGCAGCCATAGGCGTTTTGGGTGCAATGCTGCTGGCATGGGGTAAAAAGAACTTCTCTTATGAAACGCTACGTTACGCAGCGATAGAGACGGTCAAACTCACCGCAATGATCTTTATGATACTCATCGGAGCCACAGCCTTTTCACTGGTATTCAACGAACTGGGCGGTGGAGATATGGCGATGGCGTTTTTTGCAGGGGATATAGGGGACAAATGGATGTTCATCCTGATCGCCATGCTGGTCATTTTTCTGTTGGGCTTCTTCATCGATTTCATTGAGATCGCTTTTGTGGTGGTGCCTATTTTGGTACCTATCGTGGCATCTTTGGCTATAGACCCTGTGTGGTTTGCCATACTTATCGCGATGAACCTGCAGGCATCATTTTTGACACCTCCATTTGGTTTTGCACTTTTTTACCTTAAAGGGGCAGCAGGGAACAAAGTAACTACCGGGGCCATCTACAAGGGTGTCATGCCATTTATAGGGTTACAGCTCTTGGCACTATTGATCATACTCTTTTATCCCGATCTGATCTATCTGTTCGGGAAGTAGTGTGAGGGTAGAATGGATCTATAAGCAGGATATGATAAAACGCAGGGAAAAGGGGAATAATGACGGCAAGAGAAGCGATTAAGATACTGGAAGAGAGGATGAATGCTTCTGTTTTAGGACAAGAGCATATCGTCTCAAGATTGATCATGGGCTTGCTTGCTGATGGGAATATACTGGTTGAAGGGTTACCGGGGCTAGCAAAGACCAGAGCTGTGCGTGCTATGGCAGATGCTATAGAGGGAAAATTCTCACGTATACAGTTCACACCTGATCTGCTTCCTTCCGATGTAATAGGGTCTCAATTGCTACAAAATGAGGGGGGAAAACAGACATTCCATTTTCATCCGGGCCCTATCTTTGGAAATATTATCCTGGCAGATGAGATCAACCGCGCCCCGGCCAAAATACAATCGGCTATGCTTGAAGCGATGGAAGAACGGCAGGTGACAGTGGCAGGAAAAACCTATAAACTGCCTGAACTCTTCATCGTAATGGCGACACAAAACCCCTTGGAACAGGAGGGGACTTTCCCTTTGTCTGAAGCACAGAAAGACCGTTTTTTCATGCATGTGAAGATCGACTATGCAAAGATGGATGCAGAGTTTCAAATGATCAGAATGATACAAAAGGAGAGATTCAGTGAACCCACATCTCAAGTAAAGATCTCTCAGGAGTTGATCTTTACTGCACGCCGTGAGGTTGCAGATGTGAAGTTCAGTGATGCACTTGGACATTATATGGTAGAGTTGGTCTTTGCAACACGCTATCCGCTCAGATACAGTAAACAGCTTGACGTGATGATCGATGTGGGGGTAAGCCCGCGTGCCACCCTGGCACTGACACAGTGTGCACAGGCCAATGCATGGATGCATGGAAGAGATGAAATGACGGTGCAAGATGTAAAAGCTGTCATCCATGATGTCTTTCATCACCGGCTGGTCATCAGTGAACATGCCCTTCAGAACAAAAGAACACCAGCAGGGATCATAGATATTATCCTGGAACAGGTCCCGTTTCCAAAGCGTTAGGTAAAGAGTCGACTGAAGAAGGATCCTTTGCCAGCCAGTTTGTCTATAAGTTCAAAATAGTATGCTTCATGTTTGAGTCCTATTTCGGGATATTTAAGTTTTTCATCTTTGAGTACGGCAATGGTAAAGGGTACAGAATGTACTTTGAATGCAGATGCGAGTTTAGGGTTACTCGAGACATTACACTTTACCACTTTTACACCATTCTCTTCTCCATACTTTTCAAGCCTTTGATCTATCAGTTGAGTGAGCATTTGACAAGGCCCGCAGGCAGGTGAGTAAAAGTCTATCAGGACCGGTTCCTCATTGTTCTTTATGATCTTTTCATAATTTGTATCAGTA